>JALWTZ010000001.1 GCA_026993285.1 Lysobacterales bacterium
CTCCCGTGGGGCTGATGACGGCTTTCAGGCGGGCACGGTTGGGCCCCTGGCTTTCAGCATCCGGGTAGTATTGGTAGCTGGTGATGTCAGCAACATCTTCTCTCGGGCCATCTTTTTCACTGATCTGCCCCAGAGGACCTTCGTAGCTGTAGCGCACGGTTTTGCTGACGGCCTGTCCATCTGGCGTATACCCCTGCTCCGTACGGCTCAGCAGGTGGCCGCTGTCATCGTAGGTGTAGATCATTTCATGGTAGGCGCCGGGGTAGACTGAGGGCTTTCTCTCCACACGCTTGCGCAAGCCGCCGGCCGGCAGCTCAATCCATTCGTATTCGGTGGTTCTTTCTTCCGCTTCTCCGTAGGCCTCGGTAACGGCGGTCAGACGTTGGTCATCATAGCTGTATCGGGTTTGGTGCCCGTTGGTATCGGTTTTGCCTTGCCGCAAACCTGGATTTGCCGGGTCGTAGTCATAGTCGGTCTGGCGGTCACCGTAATGGTCGGTGATTAATCTGCGGTAGCCTTCGCTGCTGTCAAAGTAGTAGGTATGCGTGCGATTGAGGCCGTCAGTGGATTCGGTTTTGTCACCCTCATCCAGGTCAAAATAGCGTAGTGTTCTGCGGCCCACCCCGCCAGCATGTTCCGTCAATATGGCCCGGCCCTGGGCATCATAACCGTAGGTAGACAACCGAATGCCCCGCTCATCGGTGATGCCGGTCAGGTAGGTGGGGAACTGCTGGTTTTCATAGTGGTAGATACGCTCACTGCCATCTGGCCGTTCTACCCTTTCCAGATTACCCAGCGCGTCATAATGGTAGCGAATTTCTCCGGTTGGCAGTTGCAGGCTGATCAGTTGATCCTGTTCGTTATAACTGAATTGAAGCGTACGGCCGAAAGGTCCGGTAATCTGTTGCAGGCGACCAATCTTGTCGTAGGTGTAGGTGCGTTCCAGACCATTGGACAAGCGGGTCTTGAACAGCCGCGCCTCCAGGGTCTTGCCCTGTAAATAACCCTGCATCTGCCGGTAGTAGTTCACCTGCCCGTCTGCTCGGGATTCAACCCAGTAGGGGCGTTGATAGCTGATCTGATGCCCGGCAGACTGGCTGCTGTGCCAGACCCTGCCCTTTTTCTTGAAAGCTTGCACATAACCGGATGCATTGATCAGACCAACTCGCATAATGCTGCCAAAGTGATTGCGCTTGAGCACCAATCGTGATTCGTAATTGTGAAACCACTTCCGGCCGAGCACTCCTGAAAGCACACCCGCATAGGAGTGAAAATTACGGTAAAAGGGCAAGTACGGGTCGGCATAATCCTCTTCCCGCTGGTATTTGTCACCATTACGCACATTACACGGGTTGCCTTCCATGGCACCACAGTTGGGCGGCTTGCCGGCTATTTTGGCCCACAAGGGCAGTTCGCACATTTTCCGGCTGTAGTTCCATGCATACCCATCTGGGCATACTGCGTTTCTTTTCCGTTTTTTGACGATCTTATACAAAGTCAGATTACAAACATCTTCTTGACGGTGGTATGAACCCACCGATGCTGTGTATGTCAATTCCTCTTCAATACTTAAATTCCAAAAAAACCTTACTGGTTTCCAAATCCCATCCGATTCAACTGATTTGAAATGATTACATTCTGGATCGGTCGGCAATCCCTCATAGACTGCTGCACCCAGATCTTCTGCGCTGTTGTAAAATTCAAATTGACTGTATTGATAGATCCACCCAGCTGAATCACCTGGATAGTTTTCATCATATGGAATCCTTGCCTTCACAGACTTGTACCTGGGCACATACTCATACTCGAAGGATTCATCGGTAAAGTCCGTGGCTCGCTTTTCCGTTGCCTTGCTGTAGTCTGCACCACTTTTGCCCTGATAGTTCCACAAGGCCTGCTCTGCTGCTTCCAGAGTGGGAAAGGTGCCGGGTATCGGCGGTTCTGTTATCCGCCACTCCCACTGGCTGGCTGCCAGTGCCTTTGAGGCCATGCACAGGATGAAAAAAGCGAAGAGAGCACATCTGCGCGCGAACACAGGCTACCTCCTTGTATCAGTGTGTTGGGATGAGTTTTTCGCGAAAGAGGCTAGAAAAAGTGATGCATACTTGTCAAGCGCCTTGATGGCAGTTTCGCTAAAAACTCCCAGAGCGGGGCCATTCTACCGGGTTGTACCGGGCACACCAGCTGGCTCTTGAGCATTCAGCGCCTCCGTGTCAGGTTTGTTGGTCCACACCGTGGCATTTGCCGCCGGCCTGTTGTGTATATACAATTAGGCCATGGAACAACCCAGCCTTGTCTTTACCCACGCGCGCCTGTTGCAACCCGGGCAGGCCATCGATGACCGCACCTGGCATGTCTATTGCCGGGGAGCGGTGATCGAGCGGCTGGCGCCGGCCGACCAGCCCGTTGCATCGGCGGATAGTTGCATCGACTGCCGGG
>JALWTZ010000002.1 GCA_026993285.1 Lysobacterales bacterium
AGCAGTCGGTCAATATCACTGCCAGCATGGGTGTGGTCATTGTGGGAGAAGGTGCGGTTTCCCCGGAATCCGTGCTCACCCTGGCAGCGGAAACCGCCGCGGAACAGGCAGCCGGTGGCGGCAATGGCGTGCGCTTCTACAAGCCCAAGGCCAACCGTGATGACGAGCAGGACGGCATGCACTGGGTGCATTTGATCAAGGATGCCATGAAGCGTGGCCGCTTCATGCTGGCGCGGCAGAATATTCAGGTGCTCCATGGCGGTGAAGGGGAGTACTACGAGGTGCTGCTGCGGATGAAGGGGCCCAAGGACGAAGAGATCGTGGCTGCCCATTTCCTCCCCTGGGCGGAAAAGCACGGCCTGATGAAAGAACTGGATCGCTGGGTGATTCAGCAGGCGGTTCGGGAATTGTCCAACGCCCAGAAGCAGGGCCAGACCCTGAATCTGTTTGTCAATGTTTCCGTCGATACCCTTTCCGACGCATCGGTATTGCCCTGGCTGGCCAAGCTGCTCAAGGCGGAGCGGGTGCGTGGAGATTCGCTGATCTTCGAAGTGCCCGAGAGCATGGTGGTGACCCACATGAAACCGGCCCGGCGTTTCCATCGTGGCCTGAAGCAGCTGCATTGCGGCATGGCGCTGGAGCAATTCGGCCTGGGCCTGAACTCCTTCCAGGTGCTCAAGCACCTGCCGGCTGATTATCTCAAGATTGATCGCAGCCTGATGGAAGGCCTGGCCGAGAACGAGGAAAACCAGGCCAAGGTGGAGGAAATCACCAAGAAGGCCCACGCAGCCGGCAAGCTGGTGATCGCGGAGTTCGTCGAGGATTCCCTGAGCCTGAGCGTGCTCTGGAACATGGGCGTCAATTTCGTGCAGGGCAACTTCATCCATGAACCCACGGTCGAGCTGAGCGGGTACTGATCTGCCATGAATGCCATCGAACAATTCATACGCGGGGTGCGATACCTGTTTGCCGGTTTCCAGTGGATCACCCGGCGGGAGCTGCGTCCATTCGTGATGATTCCCCTTCTGATCAATATTCTGCTCTTTGCACTGGCGCTGGGTTTGGGTATCTGGCAGGTGGATGACCTCATTCAGCAGTTCATTCCCCAGGGCTGGGCCTGGCTGCAGTGGATCATCTGGCCCCTGTTCTTCCTGCTGATACTGGTGGTGGGCTTCTACAGCTTTACCCTGCTGGCCAACCTGATTGGTTCTCCCTTCAACAGTGTGCTTTCCGCCCGGGTGCAACGGCTGAAAAGCGGGGCCTTTCCCCAGGGTACGGAGCGGCGCTGGTATCAGGAAATTGCCGTTTCGGTAGGCAACGAACTGCGCAAGTGGATGCACTACCTCAAATGGATTGTGATGCTGCTGATCGTCAGTATCGTGCCGGGCATCAATCTGCTCAGCCCTTTCCTCTGGGGCGTGCTGGGCAGCTGGATGATGGCGGTGGAATATACGGACTACCCCATGGGCAATGCCGGCCAGACCCTGCCGCAGCAACTGCCCTGGCTCAAGGCCCGCCTGCCGCTGGTCATGGGGCTGGGTGCGGCCGTGCTGGTGGCCTCCATGATTCCCATCCTCAACTTCGCCGTCATGCCTGCGGCGGTAGCCGCCGGTACGCTGCTGTGGCTGGACGAACAGGTCGCTGCCTGACTGCATGAACTACCGGGGCCGTTTCGCGCCTTCACCCACCGGTGTGCTGCATATCGGTTCCGCCGTGGCGGCCGTGGCCTCCTTTCTGCACGCGCGCGCCCATGAAGGTACCTGGCTGGTCCGTATCGAAGATGTGGACGAACAGCGGGCCGTGGCTGGCGCCGACCGGGCCATTCTCGACAGCCTGGCCCGCCTGGGCATGGTTTCGGACGAAGCCGTGCTGGTCCAGTCGCAACGAAAGGCAGTCTATCGGCAGGCACTGGAGGGCTTGCGCCAGCGCGGGCTGGTCTATGCGTGTGGCTGTACCCGGCGCATGCTGCCGGCTGGTGGCATCTATCCCGGCACCTGCCGGGCGGGGTTGCGGGGGCGGCCGGCACGCATGCAGCGGGTGCGGGTACCGAATGCGCGCTATTGTGTGCAAGACCTCTGGCAAGGGCGTTACTGTCAGCATTTGGCGCAGGAAGTGGGGGATTTTGTCCTGCTGCGTGCCGACGGCTTTTTCGCCTACCAGCTGGCCTGTGTGGTGGATGACGCCTTTCAGGGCATCACCCATGTGATCCGTGGCGTGGACCTGCTGGATTCCGCGCCCCGGCAACGCTGGTTGCAACAGCAATGGGGCTTTGCCGAACCGGTGTACGGTCATTTTCCCCTGGTGCTGGCGGAAGACGGCCGCAAGCTGAGCAAATCCCAGCGTGATCGCAGTGTGGACCTGGAAGCACCGGCGGATATTCTCCGTTTTGCCTGCCGGCATCTGGGCTTGCAATCGCCGAGCATCGCGCCGCTGGCACAAATGTGGCGGGAAGCGGAAGCCGCGGCACGAGCGGCCTGGGTGGAAAGTGCTTGCAATTCCGGTTTTTTCTGAGAGAATACGCTGTTCACTTTTTACTGCATACGGAATCACCCATGGCACGAGTAACCGTTGAAGATTGTCTGGACAAGGTGGATAACCGTTTCGAGCTGGTATTGCTGGCCACCAAGCGGGCCCGCCAGATTGCCAATGGCGCGGAGCCCTTCGTTGACGAGGAAAACGACAAGCCGACGGTGATTGCCCTGCGCGAGATTGCCGAGGGCAAGATCGACGCGAAGACCATCGAGGAAATCGAAAAGCGCGAACAGGAAATTGCCATGTCCGAGGCGGCTGCCCGCGCGCTGGCGGAAAGCGAAGCCGAGGCCGTGGACAGCATCTGATCTTTCGCGGCAGGCACGGGCCATGGAGGAAACGCTCAGGCACCCCAAGGTCCGGCCGGTATTGCAGGCGCTGCTGAAACAGGCCGCCAGCTATCTGGATGCTCCCAGTGTGGAGCGGCTGAAACAGGCTGCGGATGTCGCGGCGCATGCCCATCGCGAACAAAGGCGCAAGAGCGGCGAACCCTATATTGCCCACCCGCTGGCGGTAGCCGGGATTCTGGCGGACATGTATCTGGACCCGGAAACCCTGCTGGCCGCCATTCTGCATGACACCATCGAAGATACCGAACTGACCGGAGACGATCTGCGAACCACTTTTGGCGATGCGGTCTGTCGCCTGGTGGAAGGGGTAACCAAGCTCGACCACATGCAGTTCAACAGCCGCTCGGAGGCCACGGCGGAAACCTTCCGCAAGATGGTATTGGCCATGGCCCAGGACCCGCGGGTCATCATGGTCAAGCTGGCCGACCGGGTGCACAACATGCGTACCATTGCCGCCATGAGCCCGGCTTCCCGGCGACGCATTTCCCGGGAAACCCTGGACATCTATGCCCCCATTGCCGACAAGCTGGGCATGCACGAATTGAAGATGGAACTGGAAGATCTGGGCTTTTCCGGTCTCTACCCCCTGCGCCACAAGGTGCTGAGCAAGCGCCTCAGACAAAACCGCAAGCGCCACGAGCGCCTGATGAGCGAAGTGCAGGAGCAGTTCTGCCGCCGGCTGGAGTCCATGGGCTTGTCCCGGGAGGTGAGCTGGCGGGCCAAGACCCCCTACAGTGTCTATCTCAAGATTCGTGACCGGGGCTATCGCTTCAATACCATCATGGATTTCTACGGCTTTCGCATTCTGGTGGATACGGAAGACGAGTGTTATCGCACCCTGGGCGTGGTGCATGCGCTCTATCCGCCCATGAACGAGCTGTTCAAGGATTACATCGCCCTGCCCAAGCCCAATGGTTACCAGTCCCTGCATACGGTGCTCACCGGCCCGCAGCACACCCGCATGGAAGTGCAGATTCGCACCCGTGACATGCACGAGGTGGCTGAACGTGGCATTGCCGCGCACTACGCCTACAAGCATGGCGAGGGTTACCACAATGGTGGCGTACAGATCGGAGAATGGTTGCAGAGCATCATGGAGATTCAGGGCCAGACCGAAGACTCGGAAGAGTTTCTCGACAGCCTCAAGACCCAGCTGCAACCGGATGAAGTCTATGTGCGCACGCCCAAGGACAAGATCATCAGCCTGCCCCTGCATGCCACGGCGCTGGACTTTGCCTATGCCGTGCATACCGATGTGGGCAACCATGCGGTCAGTGCCTGGATCGATGATGTCCACCAGCCCCTGAGTACCGAGCTGCAAAACGGCCAGGTGGTACGCATCATCACGGCCGAAAGCGCCACGCCCAAGCCCCACTGGCTGGAATTCATCGTCACGGCCAAGGCCCGGGCAGCCATCCGGCAGTATCTCAAGCAGCTGGAACATGAAGATGCCGTGGTGCTGGGCCATCGCATGCTGGACCGCGCCTTCAACCAGTTGGGCCATGCGCTGGAACAGGTGGATGGCGAGCGCATGCAGGCCTATCTGGAGGAAAACGGTTTTCAGCGGCTGGAAGAATTGCTGCGGGACATCGCCATGGGCAACCGCCTGCCCAGAAGTGTGGCGCGACAATTGCTGGATCTGGATCAGGAACCGGAAGCCCTGAGCCGGGAAGCGCTGGTCATCAGTGGCGAGGAAGGCCAGCTGGTCAGCTTCGCCCAATGCTGCTATCCCATACCCGGTGATGCCATCATGGGGCATATCACCAGTGGCAAGGGCATGGTCATCCACCGGATCAACTGCCCCAACATGCGGGAGATCCGCAAGGCATCCGACCGCTGGATCGCCTGCCGCTGGGATGATCACGTCAAGGGCGAATATATTGCCGCCCTGCGGGTGGAAACCCTGAACGAGCGTGGTGTGCTGGCGGCGGTTTCGGCCAATATCTCCCGGCGTGGCATGAACATCGACCGGGTGGATTATCCGGAACGGGATGAAGAGCGTGCCGTGCTGCTGATTCATGTCTTTACCGCCGATCGCGTGCAGCTGGCCGGCCTGATCCGCAGCCTGCGGCGCATGCGGGTGGTGCTCAAGGTGCACCGTATCTGATCGGCTGGCTATAATGGCCGTGCCTACAGATGACGGAGTCTCCCATGCGTGCAATCATCCAGACCGATGCCGCTCCCGCGGCCATTGGCACCTATTCCCAGGCGGTACGGGCCGGTAATGAAGTCTGGCTTTCCGGCCAGATTCCACTGGACCCGAATACCATGGAACTGGTCAGCGAGGATTTCGCCACCCAGACCGAGCAGGTGTTCCGCAATCTGGCTGCTGTCTGCCAGGCCGCGGGCGGGTCACTCAACGATGTGGTCAAACTGAATATCTATCTGGTGGATCTGGCGCATTTTGCCCAGGTCAATGAAATCATGGCCCGTCATTTCGATGCGCCCTATCCTGCCCGTGCGGCCATCGGCGTGGCAGCCCTGCCCAAGGGGGCGCAGGTGGAAATGGATGGGGTCATGTATCTGCCCAGGGGCTGACGCACAACATCATGGCTGAATCGGCCGCCGGCCTGGATGCCCCCCTGACCGTTCTCAACGGGGTTGGTCAGGTGGTGGCGGCCCGGTTGCAGAAACTGGGGCTGGAACGGATCTTCGACCTGTTGCTGCATCTGCCCCTGCGTTATCAGGACCGCTCGCGCATCACCCCGGTCGCCCAGCTGCAACCGGGCCAGCATGCGCAATTTACCGGCCGGATTGTACAGGCACAGGTATTGCACCGGCGCAAGCGCATCCTGCAATGCGTGCTGGAACAGGACGGCGCACAGATCACCCTGACCTTTTTTCGTTTCTATCAAAGCCAGTTGAAACAAATGCAGGCCGGTGATTGCCTGTTCTGTGCCGGCGAAATCCGTGCCGGTTTCAATGGCCGGCTGGAATGTATTCATCCCGAATGGAAAGCCCTGAAAGGCTCGACCGTAGCCCTGCCGGCCAGCAACTGCTATACGGCTATTTACCCGGCTGCCGATGGTGTTTCCCAAAGCCTGTTGCAGGCGCTGGTCGCTCAGGCGCTGGAACGGCTGCCCCCGCACTTGCAGCCGCTTGCGCCATCGCTACCGGGGCAAGACATGCATCTGGCACAGGCCTTGCGCCTCCTGCATCAACCACCGTTGGGCTGGCCCCAGGCCGAGCTGCCCCGTCAGCTGGAACCGGCTCGTCAATGTCTGGCTGCCGAAGAACTGCTGGCCCATGCCCTCGGCCTGCGAAAACTGCGGCAGCAGTTGCAGGCCAGTCCGGCTCCTGCCCTGCAACTGCGCCCGGAAACCCGTCAGGCTTTCCTGAATCAGCTACCCTTCGAACCCACGGCGGCCCAGCGGCGGGTAAGTACCGAAATCGCCCGTGACCTGGCTGGAGAAAAGCCCATGCTGCGCCTGTTGCAGGGTGATGTGGGCGCGGGCAAGACCCTGGTGGCGGCACTGGCGGCGCTGGCGGCGATTGACAGCGGCTATCAGGTAGCCATTCTGGCTCCCACGGAAGTGCTGGCCGAACAGCATCACCAGCAGTTCCGGCGCTGGTTTGAGCCGCTTGGCTATTCGGTGGTCCACTTGTCTGCCCGCCTGACGCCGGCGGAAAAACGGCAGAGCCTGGCGGCCATGGCGGAAGGGGTGCCACTGGTCACCGGTACGCATGCCCTGCTGGAAGAAGACGCCCGGTTTGCCCGCCTGGGCCTGGCCATTATCGACGAACAGCATCGTTTTGGCGTGCATCAGCGGCTCAAGCTGCGTGACAAGGGGGAACAGGCCGGCCTCAGGCCACACCAGCTGATCATGACCGCCACCCCCATACCCCGCACCCTGGCCATGACCGCCTATGCGGATCTGGATGTGTCGGTCATTGATGAACTGCCCCCCGGCCGCAGCCCGGTGGAAACGCGGGTGATCAGCAACCAGCGCCGGGATGAGGTGATTGCCCGCATCCGCAATTTCTGTGCCCGGGGGCAGCAGGTCTACTGGGTCTGTACCCTGATCGAGGAATCGGAAAAAATCCAGGCCCAGGCCGCGGAAGATACCTGCCATCAGCTGCAACAGGCACTGCCGGATCTGAAGGTTGCCCTGTTGCATGGGCGGATGAAGGCGGCGGAGAAACAGGCGGTGATGCAGGCCTTCAAGGCCGGAGAGATCCACCTGCTGGTGGCCACAACGGTGATCGAGGTGGGTGTGGATGTGCCCAATGCCACCCTGATGATCATCGAGAATGCCGAGCGGCTGGGGCTGGCCCAGCTGCACCAGCTGCGGGGACGGGTCGGGCGGGGGCAGCAGCAGAGCCATTGTCTGCTGCTCTATGAACCGGGATTGAGCGAAACCGCGCGCGCGCGACTGGAAACCATGCGTGCCAGTCATGATGGCTTCGAGATTGCCCGTCGCGATCTGGAGTTGCGTGGGCCGGGCGAGTTGCTGGGCACCCGCCAGAAAGGGGCCTTGCAGTTTCGCATCGCCAGCCTGGAACAGCACCAGCCGCTGATTACCTGGGCCAATGAACAGGCGGATCGATTGCTGAAGGAACGGCCGGCAGATGCCGAAGCCCTGCGCGAGCGCTGGTTCCCCGCTGCTGACCGCTACCTGGCCTGAATTGACCGCATGCCCGGGGCGGTGGCATGCTGGTTGGGCCTTGGCCACCGGGAGAACTGTCGTGAGTGTATCTTCTGTCAATGTACGCAGGCGCGTGTTGCTGCAAGGTGCCTGTGCCATGCCCTGCCTGGGGATGTTTTCCTCATCACGGGCGCAGACGGTCACGGAAGAATTTCAGCAGTTGGTTCAGGGGCTGGCAACGGGTAGCCCGGAAGCGGTTGCGCGAGATGAGCGTTACTGGCGGCAGGTCGCGCGTTTCTACGAAAAAACGCGTGGTATCGTCAATCTGGAACATGGCTACTGGGGCAAGATGGCCACGCCGGTACTGAACCACTACCTGGAAGCCACGCGCCGTATCAACCGGCAGAATGCCTTCTACGCGCGCAAGGGCTACGAAACGGATCTGGCGCAAAGCGTTCAGCGTACCGCCGAGGCATTGGGTGTAGGCGAGGATGAAATCGTGCTGACCCGTAATGCCAGTGAATCCATTCTCAACCTGATTCGTCAGTATCGGGGCCTGAAGCCGGGTGATGTAGTGCTTTATGCCGATGTGGATTACCCCGCCTTCAAGCGTGACATGGCCTGGATGGGCACGGCCCGTGGGGTGAAACCGGTCATGCTGACCTTGCCTTCCAGGGCCACGCAACAGCAGATTCTGGATGCCTACCTGCAGGCCTTCGAACAGTATCCCCGTGCCCGTTTGCTACTGCTTACACATGTGAGTAACCAGCATGGTCTGGTGGTGCCGGTCCGCGAAATCGTCGCGGCAGCCCGCAAGCGGGGTATCGATGTCTTCTGTGACAACGCCCAGTCCTGGGGGCTGCTGGATTACACCATGGATGAGCTGGATGTGGATTTTGCCGTGTTCAATCTGCACAAGTGGATCGGTTCACCGGTAGGCGTGGGCGCCCTGTACATCCGCCGTAGCGCCCTGCACAAAATCGCGCCCTTTCCCGGTGTGTCGGATCCGGAAGAAAACCATATTCACAACCGGGCGCATATCGCCACCTCGAACTTTGCGGCCATGATCAGCGTGCCGGCCGCACTGGACTTTCACCAGGCCATCGGCGGCAAGAACAAGCAGGCCCGCCTGAACTACCTGCGCAGCCTGTGGATGAATGAAGCGGAATCACTGGAGCGGATCGAGTTGCTGGGCGGGGCCGATGAAGCTTCCCGTACCGGCATGGGCTCATTTCGTATTCGAGGGAAAACCACCATCGCCGATGCCCAGGCCCTGCAGGCGCGTATCGAAAAGGAATTCGGTGTGTTTACCGTGATTCGCAAGGGGCTGGCCAGTGGTGCCTGTGTTCGGGTGACGCCGCAAGTATTCAATACACCGGATGAAATCGAGCAGCTGCTGGCCGCCCTGAAGGCCATCAACCGAAAGCCGGCCTGACACCCGATACCCGCGGGCAGGCTGTGGTCAGCCCGCATTGGAGCACCGAGGCGGCTTTCCTGTTATCCTTGCGCGCCTGATGATCATGAACCCGCCGCACAGCCGTCTTTCTCCGGCCAGTCAGCCCGTGCGCTGGCTGTGCCATGCCAATGCCCTGGTGCCGGAGATGCCTCCCCGCCTGCGTCGCTGGCTATACAGCGAGGATTCACTCACCCGCCGCTTGCGCCGGGTTTGCCGCCAGCCTCTGCGGGTGGAGGTGTTGCAGCATGGCTATTCGCGGCCACAGCTGGAAGAGGCTCGCCTGCTGGGCTTGTTGCCAGGGCGAATGGCGCTGGTGCGGGAAGTGCGGCTGCTGGATGGAGAGGAAGCCGTGGTGGAGGCCCGCAGTATCATTCCGACCGCCGTGTTGCAGGGCAGCTGGCGCATGCTGGCCCGGCTGGGCGAGCAGCCACTGGGCGAGATCATTTTCACCCGGCCCGGCCTGAGCCGCACCGGGTTGGATCTGTGTGTGCCCAGGGGGCAGGGCCACTGGGGGCGGCGCAACCACTACCGGCTTTCCGGTCAGCCCCTGCTGGTGGCCGAGTTTTTTCTGCCCGCCCTGTTGCATCGTCTGGACTGAGGCGCACGGGAAAAATCCCGTATCCCGCAGGGTTCAGGGGGGCGGCTTCGCCCGTCGCGAAAAACGGCAAACGGGCCGTGGTTTCTGTATACTTCCTGCTTATTGCCTGCAAGGAGAGCCTGATGCCGGGGATATTGCTGATCGAGCCTGTTCA
>JALWTZ010000003.1 GCA_026993285.1 Lysobacterales bacterium
TCGAAACGCTGTACCACCCGGAAATACTGCTGCAGGGCCTGTTGCCAGGCCTGTACATGGCCATCGCCGTCAATGGGGTTGATCAGGCCCATGCTGGGCCGGCCGGACCAGCGCAGGATTTCCATTTCCGCTTCATACTCCGGGCTGTAGGGTACGGACCCGTCCACCACATAGAGGATGGCCGCGCCTGCCACCAGCGGGCGCAAAAGAGCGGTTTCATCCGGGAAGCGCTGCTGGCAGTCCGGGTCTTCCACAAACCGGGCCACGGTTTCCGCTCGCCGGTGAGCACCGCTTTCCTGCTGCCTGAGCCAGGCCAGTACCGCATGGGGACGCTGGAAGCCCGGGGTATCCACCAGACAATAGTGTCCGCCCGCATTCTCGTAGCGGTAGGAGGCTGCCGCCGTGGTGGTGCCTGATTGCCGGGCAATGGCAATGCTGTCATCCCGTGCCAGCGTGGCGACAATGGACGACTTGCCCTTGTTGGGATGACCCACCACGGCAAAACAGGGTTCATGCTGGGATTTCATGGCCAATGCAATACCTTCCATCCAGGGAGTGCGGCAGCAAAACGACGCCATTCCTGCCAGTGGGAAGCCTCTGGATGCTGAAGCTGACTTTCCTTCCAGGCCAACGGCAGAATCAGCCCCCGGGTTCCGTTCAGCCGGTCGGCCAGTTCCGCCAGTGGCGGCTCCCAGGCACGCACCACGACCACCAGCGGTTGACCGGTTCCACCGGCCCAATCCCGGATGGCCATTGCCGGCTCGGGCAACTGTCCGGCAATCTCGCGTGGCAGCCAGGCGGCATCCAGCCACTGGGCATCGGGTGGCCATTGATTCGTAGTGGTACCCAGGTCCAGTGCTTGTACCGTGGTCTCGGTGCGAGTAACCGGTTCCGGTGTCTGCAACTGCCGCAACCGCCAGGCGGCGTGGAGCAATAACAGAAAACGCGGCAGCACCACATAGAAAAACTGTGCAGCCAGGACAAAGGTCCACCAGCGGGAGAAAGGTGCCTGTGCGTCAGGCAGAGCCAGTCGATTGCCCTGCGTCTGCTCCAGGAGATCGAGACTAGGCTGGGCCGCCTCCCAGAACGACCAGGGCCAGGCCAGCAGCCGCAGCCATGGCTCCAGATCCTGTGCCGTGAGCAGGGTACTGCGCCAGACAAAATGCAGGTCGGTGAACAACAGCAACAGCCAGAGGGCCAGCACGGTACCCAGACTCAACCCCAGCATCAACCATTGCCCGCTCAGCAGCAGCCACCAGAAACTGCCTCCTTGCAGACGATATTGACGCAATTGTGCCTTCCAGGTAGCAGGCAACAGCGGCAAATGCTGCCAGCCCGCTGGCGGAATCCAGCTCTGCTTGCGCAACAAGGCCAGCAAAGTCAGCAACAATGTCAGCACCGGCAACCCTACCAGCAATGACAACACCGCCAGCAGGTTAACCTGACCATGGGCATCCCCTGCCAGCAGGGGCCAGCTGAGCAGGCAGCCGACAGCCAGCCCCAACAGCATCATGCCGGGCTGTATCCAGGATTCATGTGTCAGGGTGGAGTGATTCAAGCCGGGGGGTTGTGTGGTTTGCAGGCAGCCTATCCTAGCATGTTCTTTTCCGTGACCAGTACGCCGTAATCAGCCGCTACTCGATGTCACGAGAAAACACCACCGGCCGTTTCTCCTTCAACCAGCCATTCATGCCCTGGGCAAGGTGATAGACCTGTTTCATGCCCATGCGTTTTTCCAGAAACAGCCCTACCTGCCGGGTGCGGTTGCCGGAACGGCAGACCAGAATGAATGGCTGGTCCTTGTTCGGCACGATTTTCCTGAAACGCTCCAGCCAGCCCTGCACATCGGCCCGCCCCAATTCATCGAAAAACATCAACCGATGGGCACCGGCGATGGTGCCGGTTTCCTGCCATTCCCGCGGGGTACGGATATCAATCACCGGCACACCCTCTTTCTGCATTTGCAACAGCGCTTCCGGAGACAGGTTGTGCAACTCTGCCCTTGCGGGTGCCACCGCCAGCAAGGCAAGCAAAATACCGGATTTCAGCAAATGGTGAAACATGAGCCGTAGCCTTTGATGTTTGGGAAAATATTATACTACGCCAGTTTGCAAATCCTTCACCAGTGCCGCCCGGACATCCTCTGGAACCGGGTTAACCTCGTGCTGATATTCGGGATGATTGATCAACGCCCGCAGGGGTGCTCCACTTTGTGCAGCCTGAACCATCTCCGGCGTCAGTTCGAAACGGAGAAAATGGACAGAGGAGGTTTTTTCCTCATCCTCCCGCTCCAGATCCTCATCCGCAATGGGGCGAATCACCGGCAGATCACCGACCTGCAGGCCGACATGTTTTTCAATGCCCAGCAGTTTCTTCAGCCAGGCCCGCCGTTCCTGTTCATCCGGAAACTCCAGCATGAAGGTGGCTTTCCAGTTGCTGCCATCCGGGATCAGCGGGTTGTAGGCATCCAGTTCCTCCTGTATGCCCTCGGGCTCGAAAATGCGTTCGATGCGCAGCATTTCCTGGATCTGGTACTGCATGGTCAACGCATCTTCGAAATACAGGGTGGCATGCGGCCCGATGGGCAGGCGGCGGTTCTTTTTGTGCGCCATGACCTTTTGACGAAATTCCGGCCGGATGCGGGCATATTCTTCCAGTGAATACAGGTCTGAATGCGTCAGTTTCTGCATGTTCGCCTCCTCAGATACCGTAGGCCTGACGAATCAGGCTGATGGGATGTCGCGGTTCGGAACCATCGGCCAGGCCGTTGGCAATCTGTTCTCCGGCCATGGCGCAGTCACTGCAGTAGTGATCCGGTTTCCATTGCTTGACCTTGTTGTACACCGGGCGGCCAATCTTCATGGAAGCCGGATGAAACTCCGTTTTCACCGCGTAGGTGCCATCATGGCCGGAACAACGCTCAATGGTGGTGATTTCGGTCTCCGGCACCAGCGAGAGCATTTCCCGTGTCTTGGGGCCAATACGCTGTACCCGCTGATGGCAGGCCGCATGGTAGGCCACCTTGCCCAGCGGCTGTTGGAAATCGGTTTTCAGCAGGCCATGCTTGTGGCGCAGCATCAGGTATTCGAAAGGGTCGTAGATGTGATCCCGCACCTTGGCCACCTGTGCATCCTCGGGAAACATCAGCGGCAGTTCCTGCTTGAACATGAGCACGCAGGAGGGTACCGGAGCGATGATATCCCAGCCTTCATCCACCAGCCGTGCCAGCTCGGGGATATTCACCGCCTTGGCCTGGGCCACCGATTCGAAATCGCCCAGTTCCAGCTTGGGCATGCCGCAGCACTGTTCCTTTTGCGGCAGGGTGACCGGAATCGCATTGTGGCGCAGCACGGCTACCAGGTCTTCCCCGCTTTGCGGGTCGTTGCGGTTGCCGTAGCAAGTGGTGAACAGGGCGACCTTGCCGGTGGTGGGGCCGGCCGGCTGCGCACCCTCGCCGCTGTCCGGCACGATGCGCTTGCGCAGGGTGTGGCTGTGGAATTTGGGCAGGCGGGCATCCTTGTGCACGCCAAAGCCCTTGTCCAGCGCCGAACGGAAGGCCGGTGTGCGGTTCAGGCCATTGACGACCTGCACCACCAGTGGAATGGTGGCGGCCTTGCCGACGGCATCCGTACTGGTGAGCACCTTGTCACGCAAGCGGGCACCGTGTTTTTTGAAATGCACCGCCTTGGCCTGCAGCATGAGGTGGGGAAAATCCACATTCCACTCATGCGGAGGCACATAGGGGCATTTGGTCAGAAAGCAGAGATCACAGAGATAGCAATGGTCCACCACCTTCTGGTAGTCGGCCTTGTCCACGCCGTCGATTTCCATGGTGTCGGATTCGTCCACCAGATCAAACAGGGTGGGAAAGGCCTGGCACAGACTGACACAGCGGCGGCAACCATGACAGATATCGAAAACCCGCTCCATCTCCGCCAGCAACTTGTCTTCATCGTAGTATCCGGGGTTCTGCCAGTCCACCGGGTGGCGGGTGGGTGCTTCCAGACTGCCTTCTCGTTGTTGGCTCATGGTTTCTGCCCCTCCAGTTCAATCACTTGTATTCGCGCCATCAAAAAAGGGGCCTTGCGGCCCCTTGCCGGGCACTCAGGCGTCCAGCGTATCCAGCGCTTTCTGGAACCGGTTGGCGTGGGAACGCTCCGCCTTGGCCAGTGTTTCGAACCAGTCGGCAATTTCGTCAAACCCCTCGTCTCGGGCGGTCTTGGCCATGCCGGGGTACATATCGGTGTACTCGTGGGTTTCACCGGCAATGGCGGCTTTCAGGTTATCTGCCGTGCCACCGATGGGCAGGCCGGTGGCCGGGTCACCCACTTCTTCCAGGTACTCCAGGTGACCGTGGGCATGGCCGGTTTCACCTTCGGCCGTGGAACGGAACACGGCAGCCACATCATTGTAACCTTCCACATCGGCCTTGGCGGCAAAGTAGAGGTAACGACGATTGGCCTGGGATTCGCCGGCAAAGGCGGCTTTCAGATTTTCTTCGGTTTTGGAACCTTTCAGAGACATGAGTCTTCCTCCATTGATCGGGTGTGATTACGGGTGTGCACCAGCATTGAACCGGGCACGGCCCTGTGTTTCAGCCACCGGGGAGGCGATCACGCAAGCGCGGAACACGCCATCCGCACGCCGTGTTCCACACGCTGTTCCACCCTCCCGGCAAATCACGGATTACGCGACTTGCCCAGACACTATAGGGACAGAATCAGCCAGAGAGAAATTGTTTGTTTCAATGAGTTTGATAGATCATGACTATTGCATCAGCGCATGCCACAGCAAGGCCGCAGACAACAGGATGATGACCATCCAGGTCAACAGCGTGCCATAGAAGCGGCCGATGGTCTTGCCCGCATCCCGCTGCAGGCCGGAAGCATGCATCAGGCGCCCCAGCAACAACAGGCCGCCGGCAGCATACAGGCCGATGACCGGCAGGGCATGGTTGAGTTCCGCCATGCCCAGCAACAACAGGCTCATGGGCACATATTCGATGAAATTGGCATGCACCCGGATGGCTCGTGCCAGTTCTTCCTGCCCGCCATGGCCGATGCCCACCTGATACTTTCTGCGCAGGCCAACCACCTGCATGGCCAGCCAGAGCATCAACAGGGCCAGCAGTGCGGTATAGATTCCGGTAATGGGTAACATGGTGCCTCTCCCGCGGGTTATTGGTGAACAACCGGTCAGCGGCTATCATGCAGCCCAATGCCAAGCGAGCGCAAGCCGATGAAAACCGAATATGACCAGCTGACCCCCACTTTGCCGGAAAACTTTCAAGAATTGGGAGAAAACAGCTTCATCTTTGTGGTGGATGATGCCCTGCCGGAGATCTTCTGCGATGAGATGGTCCGCCGCTTCGAGGCGCATCCGGATGAGCAGTATCCGGGCCGTATCGGCCAGCAGGCGGTGGAGGAGCAGAGCATCAAGCGTTCCACCGACCTGGTGGTCAGCGGCAAGGCGCACTGGAAGGATATCGACCACGCCCTGTTTCGCTCCCTGGGGCTGGCCGTCAAGGCCTTTCGTGAGCGTTACCCCTTCTTCAGGGGCCGCTTCAAGGACGTGGGCTATGCCATCCAGCGCACGCAACCCGGCGAGTTCTACCACTGGCATATCGACGGCGGCTCGCACCAGTTCGCCGACCGGCAGCTGGTGGCCGTCTGGTACCTCAATGATGTGGAAGGCCCCGGAGGCGAGACGGAATTTCTCTACCAGAACATCAAGGTCAAGCCGCGCAAGGGCCGCCTGTTGCTGTTCCCGCCCTTCTGGACCCATGTACACCGGGGTGTGGAACTGCAGGCCGGGGTGAAATACATTGCCACCACCTGGCTGTCCTTTGCATAGGCCTGCTACTGGTCTTCGTCCCGCAGCAGGGCCTTCAGCTGCTGAAAACCCTCCAGTTCCAGCAGCAGGCGGTCCCTTTCGGAGCGGGCGATATCCGCCCAGTGCCTGCCTTGCAGCGCGCCCACCATGGCATAGAGAAAATTCAGGCTGACAGTGCCCTGTGCCCGCAGCTCAAGGAAGGCCTGTACCGGCCCGATCCGCTCCAGATCGGCCCGGGTATGGATGCCAATGGCATTCAGGGCCTTTTCCGATGCCGGGCCCAGCCCCTGCAATCTTGCCAGCTCTCCCATGGCTTCCCCCGTTGAGTGCTCCCGGTTCGCGGCCTACCGCTTGCGGGCCATTGTAAACGGCCTTCTCTCTTCCGTGCTATCCACCGGCCCGGCCGGGCATGCTATGTTTTCGCCTTTCCCTTGTGATGATGGAGTTCACCATGCCGCCGCTGCGTTCCAATACCACCACCCAGGGCCGCAACATGGCCGGTGCGCGCGCCCTGTGGCGGGCCACCGGCGTGAAGGATGAGGAATTCGGCAAGCCCATCATTGCCGTGGTCAATTCCTACACCCAGTTCGTGCCCGGACATGTGCACCTGAAAAACCTGGGGGACCGGGTGGCCGATGCCATCCGCGAGGCCGGCGGCATCCCGCGGGAGTTCAACACCATCGCGGTGGATGACGGCATTGCCATGGGCCACGGCGGCATGCTCTATTCTCTGCCGTCCCGGGAGCTGATCGCCGATTCGGTGGAGTACATGGTCAACGCCCACTGTGCCGATGCCATGGTCTGCATTTCCAACTGCGACAAGATCACCCCCGGCATGCTGATGGCCGCCATGCGGCTGAACATACCGGCGGTGTTCGTTTCCGGCGGGCCCATGGAAGCGGGCAAGACCCGCCTGGCCGACGGCGAGCACAAGCTGGACCTGGTGGATGCCATGGTGGCGGCGGTGACCGATTCGGTCAGCGATGCCGACAGCGAGCGCATCGAGCGTTCCGCCTGCCCCACCTGCGGTTCCTGCTCCGGCATGTTTACCGCCAATTCCATGAACTGCCTGGCCGAGGCACTGGGGCTGGCCCTGCCGGGCAACGGCTCGCTGCTGGCCACCCATGCCGACCGCAAGGGGCTGTTCGAGCAGGCGGGCCGGCGGGTGGTGGAACTGTGCCGCCGCTGGTACGAACAGGAAGACACCCGTGCCCTGCCCCGTGGCATCGCCACCTTCGAGGCCTTTGAAAACGCCATGGCGCTGGATATCGCCATGGGCGGCTCCACCAACACCGTGCTGCATCTGCTGGCCATCGCCCGCGAAGGGGAAGTGCCCTTCACCATGGCGGATATCGACCGGATGTCGCGCAAGGTGCCACACCTGTGCAAGGTGGCGCCATCCACACCGCTGTATCACATGGAAGATGTACACCGCGCCGGCGGGGTGATGGGCATTCTGGGCGAACTGCAGCGGGCCGGCCTGCTGCATGAAGATACCCCCACGGTGCACAGCGCCACCCTGGGCGAAGCCCTGCAACAGTGGGATATCCGGCAAACCACGGACGAAAGCGTGTTGCGCTTCTACCGGGCCGGGCCGGCGGGCATTCCCACCCAGGAGGCCTTCTCCCAGAACTGCCGCTGGGAAAGCCTGGACGACGACCGCGAAACCGGCTGTATCCGCGACCTGGCCCATGCCTATTCCGCTGACGGTGGCCTGGCGGTACTGTTCGGCAACCTGGCCGAGAAAGGCTGCATCGTCAAGACCGCCGGCGTGGCCGAGAACTGCCTGCGGTTCACCGGCCGGGCCCGGATTTTCGAATCCCAGGAAGCGGCGGTGGAAGCCATACTGGGTGACCGGATCGAAGCCGGTGATGTGGTGCTGATCCGCTACGAGGGGCCGAAGGGTGGCCCCGGCATGCAGGAGATGCTCTATCCCACTTCCTACCTCAAGGCCAAGGGGCTGGGAGCGCAATGCGCCCTGATTACCGATGGCCGTTTCTCCGGCGGCACCTCCGGCCTTTCCATCGGCCATGTCTCGCCGGAAGCGGCCGCCGGCGGCACCATCGGCCTGGTGGAAGAAGGCGACCGCATCGAAATCGACATTCCCGCCCGTCGCATTCACCTGGCGGTAGCCGAGGACGAGCTGGCCCGGCGCCGGGCCGCCATGGAAGCCCGACCCCGCCCCTGGCAGCCAGAAAACCGCCAGCGCAGCGTGAGCCGGGCTCTGCAGGCCTACGCCCTGCTGGCCACTTCCGCCGACACCGGTGCCGTGCGCCGCCTGCCGGGCGAAGAGGCATGAGCACAGACCCGCAACTGCTGCACCGGCTGGTACGGGCCATTGGCCGGGCACGGGTCTACGATGTGGCCCACCGCACCCCGCTGCAGCTGACCGAACTGCTCAGCCAGCGTTGTGACCAGCAGATCTTTCTCAAGCGGGAAGACCTGCAGCGCACCCATTCCTTCAAGTGCCGGGGCAGTTACAACCGCATCGTGCAACTGCCCCTGGGCACCAGCGGCGTAATCGCCGCATCCGCCGGCAACCATGCCCAGGGCGTGGCCCTGGGTGCCCGTGAACGGGGCCTGCCGGCCACCATCGTCATGCCGCGCACCACCCCGCGCATCAAGGTACAGGCAGTGGAACGCTACGGCCCGCATATCGTGCTCTTTGGCGACAATTTCGACCAGGCCAAGGCCCACGCCCTGAAACTGGCGCAGGAAAACGGCTGGCAGATGATCCACCCCTTCGATGATTTCGATGTCATCGCCGGCCAGGGCACAGTAGGCAAGGAGATTCTCGACGAGGAACCGGATGTGGATGTGGTCTTCGTACCCGTGGGTGGTGGCGGCCTGCTGGCCGGCGTGGCCGCCTGGATCAAACACCTGCACCCGGACTGCCGCATCGTGGCGGTGGAAGCGGAAGAATCCGCCTGCTTCGCCGCCGCCCGCGAAGCCGGCCAGCCGGTGGACCTCAACACCGTGGACAGCTTTGCCGACGGGGTGGCCGTCAAGCGCATCGGCGAGCTGGCCTTCTCCATCGCCAACCCGCTGGTGGACGAAGTGATTACCGTATCCGCCGATGCCATCTGCGCCGCCATCAAGGCCGTGTATGAAAACACCCGCTCCATCGCCGAACCGGCCGGCGCGCTGGCCCTGGCCGGGCTGAAGCAATGGGTGAAGCAGGCGCCGGAGCCCAACATGAAACTGGTGGCCCTGCTCAGCGGTGCCAACATCGACTTTCACAACCTGCGCTACATTTCCGAACGCACGGAACTGGGCGAGCACCGCGAAGCCCTGTTCGCGGTGACCATTCCGGAAAAACCCGGCGAATTTCTCAAGCTCAGCCGGGCCCTGCACGGGCGTAACATCACCGAATTCAACTACCGCTACAACGACGACCGTGCCGCGCAGATTTTCATCGGCGTGCAAACCCCCGGCGGGCGCAAGGAAGGCCAGGCGGTGCATCAGGAACTGGAACAGGCCGGCTACCCGGTGATGGACCTGAGCGACAACGAAACCGCCAAGCTGCACCTGCGCTATCTCATGGGCGGCCATGCCGCCAACAACGGTGAATACCTGTTTCGTTTTGAATTCCCGGAACGCCCCGGCGCGCTGATCCAGTTTCTCGAAGCGCTGGGCATGCGCTGGAACATCAGCCTGTTCCACTACCGCAACCATGGTGCGGCCATGGGGCGGGTACTGCTAGGTCTACAGGCACCGGAAGGGCAAAGGGAGGCACTGCTGGCCACCCTGACCCAGACGGGCTACCCCTTTGTGGACGAAAGCGAAAATCCGGCCTGTCGTTTGTTTCTCTGAAGAAGGGAAAAGCCGGCGGGGACAACTATCCCGCCGGCCCAGGCTGGCTGTCAGCGACGGCCGGACTCGGCACCCGGCCGGTTTGCTGCGGGTACGGCATCCACTGGCCTGACCAGAACTTCCAGGGAGAAGCGGGTGGATTCAGGTGTGTAACCACCGATGGTGAGCGTAGCTTTCCGGTTCAGGAACGCGCCCAGTTGTACCGGTTCACCCTTCAAGCTGGATTGAGCGCCGGCAAGGATATCCAGCATCGCATAAGGCTCTCCCTTTGGGCTCACTGCCAGCTCCGTAATGGTCAGCTGAACCTGATACAGGCGGGTGCCTTCACCATCCCGAAACGCAAGCTGCCCGGTCTTGCCCTCGGCCAGGGTCATGGCGGCATCGAAGGCCTTGCCTGCATCGTTGATGGCCAGCGCCACTTCAAAAAGCCGGGGCGAGGCTGCTTGGGCCGGGGTCAGGAAAAGGAACAGGGACAGAAGGGGCAGCAGAGCGCCTTCCTTTTTCATGCCTGGGTTTGAAAACATACCGATCTCCTTGGTTGTTGGGTTGGCAAAGGCAGGCTAGCTGTTTGCCGTCATGGTTTCAAGCCTGGGAAAAATGCCCTCGCAATAAAACCGGCAGGGCGCACACCCTGCCGGATGACTGCTCATGGGCAGGTATTGCCAAGGAATGTGGAAGATAAACCTTGCATGACCGCCGTACCGAAACATTGCGCCGTATAACCGGATGACACGCTGATTGCACTGGTGCTTTTCTTGTCAATCTGGCTATTGGTCATCTGAAAAAATTCATTCGCGCCCGAAGTTACCGTTCCATTCAAGGCAATACTGGCCAGAGACGAACTGCCGTTTTCCACAACCGAATTGGATATTGACACATAATAATAATCACTGGGATTGTCCACTCGGATTGTCTCTGCATCAGAGGCATATACCTTTGAGAAAGCCATCTCCAGAGTGCTCTTCTGCAAGAGCATTACATTTGACTGCCCATTAACAGAAAAATCAGAATGCTTCATCGTAATGCGATCCAGATTTGCACTCTTTGACCAGATCCCAATTAGATAGGAATTAGGGGCACCGGCCGAAGTAGTCTTGAGACTGCTGTGATCAACGACCAGACTGCCGCCATCCAGCTCAATCGCTGTATAGTTCACGGTTCCAGTAGCTCTATTAAGTTGATAGTAGGTGATATCAACATTATTCATTCTGGCTGTGTATCCACTGGAAAAGGACAATGTACTCAAGTTGGCTGTACCACTGAAATCCCCCACATAAAAATTGATATAAAATGTCGAATTTTCTATAGCACAAAAACCACCATTACAGGCAATAGTCTTTCCAAAAGCGCCCGCGGAATCCACAGAATTGATTAAATAATCAAAAGCAATATTTCTAATATCAATATTTGCAGTTGAAGCCAGAAAAGATACTGTATTGTCAGCAGGATACCATTTAACAGACAAATCCTGAAATACCAGTTTGTTATTACCCATATTAATGACCTGCTGGCCGGAAGGGCTGGCTGGGGGATCAATGCGTGTGACATCCCTTCCCTGACCTCGGATTATCACTTTGTTTGATGCAAATACTGACAAATCAATACCCGATTGCATGGTAAATACCCCGGAACCCACATTGATGATGCAAACCGCCCCGGAACACCATTGCGCGTGATTCGTCACGGCATCTTCCAGCGAATTATATTGCCCGCCACCGCCTGCAAGGGTCACGCTTACCTGATCCGTCACCGTACCCTGAATGCCCTGGCAGGTCACCGTTCCGTCCGCATTGACGACACGCACCGCATTGCCAGCCGCACAGCTACCACTCACCCGGCTCTGGATAGCGCTGGTATCCACCGAAAGGGTGGCATTACCTGTCGTAGCCCCCCCCGAGAGACCACTGCCTGCAGTCACCGCAGTAATGTCACCCGCACCCACATTGGTGCAAGTTACACTGCCATCCACTGCCACGGTAGTCATGGCCTGGCCTGCGGAGCAACCGCCACTCACCCGGCTCTGGATGGTGTTTGTATCCACATTCAGCGTGACATCACCGCTGCTGGCACCCCCCGTCAAACCGGTGCCGGCAAATACCGAGGTAATATCGCCCGCGCCCACACTGGCGCAGCTTACCGTGCCATCTGCCGCCACAGTGGTCATCGCCTGCCCGGCGGGGCAGGTCCCTGTTACGCGCAACTGTACTTCGTTGCTGTCTACATCCGCACTGCCGATGGCACTGGCCAGCATGGTGGCCTGCAGGGCGTACTGCGCCACCGGCGCGGCCCGCACGGGGGTGCGTGGCGTCAAGGCATAGGTATTGGCGCCATCATTGACGCTGATGGCCAGCCAGACCTGATCGGTGTCGAAAATAAAGTTCAGATCCACATCCAGGCTGAACTGGCCGCCATTGACGGCCACATTGGGAAAATTCTGCGTGCTGCCCAGTTGGGTGCCGCCGGTCTCTGCATTCCAGGCTTCCAAGGTGAAGTTGTAATTGCCCGTGGGGTATTGGCCAGACAGTTGCAGCTTGCCCTGTACGGTAAACACACTGCCAATGGGCGTCTGGGCCTGTGCCACCGGCAAAAGCATGCAGAGTGAAAACAGTATGGAGAATAGGCGGTTCATGACAGACCTCGTTTTATTAAATCCTTCGATGCGCGCACCCAAAAGCCTGCGAGGCTGATGGCCCCGCAGGCTTTGGCTGGCATCAATGGGGTTGGGTGGTGGTGTAGGTGATCACTACGCCGTGCAAGATAACCGATGCTCCATTTGAATCCGGGCTGGGCCGGAACAGCAGGTAGTAGGTATTGGCGCTGTTGTCCACAGGCGTGGTGGTGATGTTGGCATCAGAAGATGAACCACTGACCTTGATAAAGGTGGAACTACTGCCCCCGCTGCTGGCGGCGACAGCCAGCGTGCTTTCGGAACCGTTGCTGGGCCCCAGCATGGTGGAAGATTGCAGCAACACATCGCCGTCATTGTCGGAACCATCCGTCCAGTAGAAATCCATGCGGGTGATTACCGCGCCGTCCGGCAGATCGACCGGGGCAAAATACGCCGGGTTGCCTGTATTGGTCTGGTTTTGCAGATCCGGGCCGGTGATCTGGTAGCTTTCGGTACTGGAAGGACGGAAAGCCGCCGGTGGAATGGAAAGCCGTGCCGTATGGGCGGCCCAGGTCAGGCTGCCGGTCACATGGGCGTCGCCCTCCGCATAAACCGCATAGCCCAGGTTGGTGGGTGCCGTGCCGTAGACGCCATAGCTGGTGGAGGTGTTGGAAGTGGCCGTGCCCTTGACGCCATAGATGCTGCCAGTACCATCCACACCCGTTCCACCGTCCACACCGGTGATGGCTGTACCACCCGCGCTGGCCCGACCATAAATGGGAAAGGTATCCGCTTCCGCATACACGCCTACGTAGGGGGCCGTCGCCCAAACGCCGTAACCGCTGGTGCTGTTGGAATTGGCACGCACACCCGCACTGGTAGCCCCGGTATTGGCGGATGCATTCGCAAAGATGGCGTAGGGAGAACCGGTGGTTTGATTGTTTTCCACTGACAGCGTGGAACCGGCGTCCGTGGCCAGCAATGCCAGCGGTACCTGCAGGGCCACTGCCACATCACCGGCGGTGCCACCACCAACCAGGCCGGTGCCGGCGGTCACGCTGGTGATGTCACCAGTGCCGGCGCCACCCGTACTGTTACAGGTCACCGAGCCGTCGGCGGCCACCGCGGTCATCGCCTGCCCGGAAGGGCAGGTGCCCGTGACCCGCAGCTGGATGGCATTGGCATCCACATCCGCACTGCCGATGGCACTGGCCAGCATGGTGGCCTGCAGGGCGTATTGCGCCACCGGCGCGGCCCGCACGGGGGTACGGGGTGTCAGGGCATAGGTGTTGGCGCCGTCATTGACGCTGATGGCCAGCCAGACCTGCTCGGTATCGAACACATAGCCCAGATCCACATCCAGACTGAACTGGCCGCCGTTGACGGCTACTGCGGGAAAGTTCTGGGTCGCGCCCACCTGCGTGCCACCACTGGCCGAATCCCAGGCTTCCACGGTAAAGCTGTAGGTACCCGTGGGGTATTGGCCGGACAGCTGCAGCTTGCCCTGCACGGTAAAGACACTTTCTACCGGCGTCAGTGCCCAGCTGGCCTGGGTCAGGCCCAGCAGCAGCGCGAAAAATACCTTCATCATTTTGTTCATGGTTCCGCTCCCTATTCAAAGCTGTTCTTGAACACCAGATCCGCGTTGGCCTCTGGCCCCCAGTACCCGGTGGAAAGTTCATAAGCCCCGGCCTTCAGTGGCTGGGGGTCGGCATTGGCCTGACCGATGGTGACCTGCATCTGCACCGTGCCGCCGTTGGCGGTCAGGGTTTGTGTGCCACTGTCGATCACCACGCGCTCCAGCCGGTTCTGCCCCAGTGCCAGCAAGGGTACGGCCAGTGCACAGAGTGAAAGTGCGGTTTTGAATTTCATGGGCGAGACTCCCTGTTTGATCTCGGGCCCAGTCTGCGCTCAGAGGGAAGGGAATACGATGATGAAGATATAATGAAGATATTTATATCTTTTGAATCAATATCTTACAAAATGAGAGAAAGCTTATGGCAGTGGCAGTTGTGGCGTCTTTTTCGGCAGCCAGCCACCGGTTTCCGGCTGCAAGAGGTCGCCGTCACTGGTGATGAAACGGAAAGGCAGGCTGACCAGTTCATCATTGACGATGGCCTGAACGGCAAAATGCAGATGGGGGCCGGAGGAGTAGCCGGTGTTGCCGGAATAACCCAGCAGCTCGCCGACCAGCACCACCTGCCCCGGCTGTACGGCCACCTGTTCAAAACCCAGGTGGGCGTAGACGGTCATGCTGCCATCTTCATGCAACAGGCGCACCCGGTTGGCCCGGTCCAGATAGTATTCCTTCTGCCCATGGCCCCAGAAATTTTCTTCCACTTCCATTACCACCCCGTCCCGGGCGGCCAGTACCGGCGTGCCCTCGGGCATGTTGATGTCCACGGCAAATTCGTTCTGTACGGTGCCGTGGGTGCTTTGGCCATGAAACCCCTGCCCAACCAGAAAGCGCCGGTCGGCGGGAAAGGGCAATTGCAGCAACTGTTCCTGTTCCGGCTGTGCCATGGGCCAGCCCGGCAGGGCGCGGTAGGCCAGATTGAGCTGTGCCGGCTGGTCGGCATCCTGCCGTTCCAGTTGCCAGAGCTCCACCCGGCCCGGGCCATTGAGGCGCAGGGGCCACGCTGCTTCCGGCCTTTTCAGGTTGCGGCTGCCTTCCAGGCTGATCCACAGACTGACCGGCCCGTGCAGGTGAATATTGGCACTGAGGGCAAAACCGTTGTCCTGCAGGTGCTGTTCCACCTCCAGTGGCAGTTGCGGTTCGGTCTTGACCCGTTTTTCTTCCACCGCCCGTGTGGCAGCGGGCTTTTGATCGGTATAGTGCCAGATACCGTTTTCATCCTGGTATTTCCAGTAACGCTTGCCGGCTGCCGGCTGCACAATCAGAAGGCACAGGGCTGCCAGAGCCAGCAGGGTTCGGGTTGTTTCAGCATTCCACCACATTGACTGCCAGCCCTCCGCGTGAAGTTTCCTTGTATTTGCTCTGCATGTCGGCACCGGTTTCGCGCATGGTGCGGATGACCTTGTCCAGGCTGACAAAGTGCATGCCGTCGCCACGCATGGCCATGCGCTGGGCGTTGATGGCCTTCACCGCCGCCATGGCATTACGCTCGATGCAAGGAATCTGCACCAGCCCGCCAATGGGGTCACAGGTCATGCCCAGATGGTGTTCCATGGCAATTTCCGCCGCGTTTTCCACCTGGGCCGGGCTGCCACCCAAAGCCTGGGTCAGGCCGGCGGCAGCCATGGAACAGGCCACGCCCACTTCCCCCTGACAGCCCACTTCCGCGCCGGAGATGGAGGCATTCATCTTGTACAGCAGCCCGATGGCACCCGCCGTCAGCAGGAAGTCCACAATCTGGTCTTCATGGCCCATATGACAAAAGCGCACCAGGTACATCAGCACCGCGGGCAGCGTGCCGGCGGCGCCATTGGTGGGGGCCGTGACCACCCGCCCGCCGGCGGCATTTTCCTCGTTGACCGCCAGAGCGTAGAGATTGACCCAATCGAGAATGGATAACTGGTCACACAGCTGGCTTTCCGGCCGGTTGCACAGTTCCTGATACAGCACCGGGGCACGGCGGGGCACTTTCAACCCGCCCGGCAACACCCCTTCGGTGTGCATGCCTCGCTCGATACAGGCTTCCATCACTTGCCAGATGGCCAGCAACCGGCGGCGTACCTCCCGGGCTTCATGCCAGGCACATTCATTGCGCAACTGAATTTCCGCAATGGAACAATCTTCCTGCCTGCAGAAGGCCAGCAGTTCCGCCGCGCTGGTGTAGGGGTAGGGAACGGGGGTGTCATCCTCCACCAGGCGCTTTTGCCCGGTTTCGTCCTCGTCCAGCACAAATCCGCCACCCACGGAAAAATACTCCCGGCTCAGCAATTCCTGGCCGTCGGCATCCAGTGCGGTGAAACGCATGCCATTGGGATGGAAGTTCAGGCTTTCCCGCTTGTGGAAGTACAAGTCTTCCCGTGGATGCAGGACAATAACCGGTCCATCGGCCAGCTGCAGCCGCCTGCTCTCACGCCATTGCCGCATCCATGCCTCCACCTGCTCCACATCCACCGTGGCCGGTTCATGGCCCATCAGGCCCAGCACCACCGCCTTGTCACTGCCATGCCCCCGGCCGGTCAGGCCCAGCGAGCCATAAAGATCCACCCGCAACCGTGACACGCTGGCCAGCAATGCCTGCGCTGCCAGTGCGCGGACAAACCGCCCGGCGGCCAGCATCGGCCCCACGGTATGGGAACTGGATGGCCCGATGCCCACTTTGAACAGTTCAAAAATGCTGATGCTCATGCCCGTTTCCGCCCCGTCTTGGATGCCCAGTGTAGCGGTCGGGAACCGGGCTGAAAAGACGATTGTAGGAATTTTCCGGCACACCCGATCGCCTTCGCTGACTCCGGCAAGCGCCTGCAGATATGGCATGGATTTCGCGTATCAGTAGGATGAAACCTAGAGGAAAGGCTGTCACATCAGCACTTCCCCCTGAACAGAACCAAGGCGCAGAACGGCGGGCAGGAGAGCAGGCGATGAAAACCTTTGCAGTCTACATACTGGCACATGGCGGTCGCGGCAGCCTGGAAGTGGGTGTAAGCATGGATCTGGTGCACACCATCTGGACGCTGCGCCGGCAAAAGACAGCTTCTGTAGGTACCGACCTGGCCTTTGCCCAGCGACTGGTCTGGTATGAAGAATTCGATTCCGCGGAAGCCGCACTGGAACGCGAACGGGAACTGCACCAGTGGCAACGCAGCTGGCTGTTTCGGCTGGTGGAAACGGAAAATCCGCTGTGGCTCGACCTTTATCCCAATCTGCTGCTGTAGACCCGCAAGGGTTCAGGCCTTGTAGCCGGTATGAATGGCCACGATGCCGGCGTTGAGGTTCTGGTAGCGCACCCCTGAAAAACCCGCTTGCCGCATCATTTCCGCCAGGGTTTCCTGATCCGGGTGCTTGCGGATGGATTCGGCCAGGTAGCGATAGCTTTCCGCGTCTTTCGCCACCAGTTGCCCCATGGCTGGCAGTAAGCCGAAAGAGTAGGCATCATAGGCCCTGGCCAGCAGGGACGACTGCACCCGGGAGAATTCCAGTATCCGGGCCTTGCCGCCGGGCTTGAGTACCCGTAGCATCTCGGCCAGCGCCTTGTCCTGGTGGGTGACATTGCGCAGGCCGAAGGCGATGGTCACCAGGTCGAAGCGGTTGTCCTCGAAGGGCAGTTGCTCGGCGTTGGCCTCGACAAATTCCAGATTGCGCACCATGCCCCGGTCGATCAGCCGCCGCCGGCCCACGGCCAGCATGTTGGGGTTGATGTCCGAGAGCACAATCCGGCCGCGTTCGTCCAGCTGCGGGTAGATCAGCGCGGCGATGTCACCGGTGCCACCGGCCAGGTCCAGTACCTGGTCGTCCGGGCGGATCTGGCAGGTCTGCACGAAAAAGCGCTTCCACAGACGGTGCACGCCCATGGACATGACATCGTTCATGATGTCGTATTTTTCCGCCACGGAATCAAACACCTGGCCGACCAGATGCTGTTTTTCCCCGACCGGCACTTCCTTGTAGCCGAAGTGGGTGGTTTCAGTGGCCTGCGGGTTCTCTTGATTCACCGGCGCGCTCCAGTTTGATCAGGTAATCCTGCCAGTTTTCTTCCTGGTTCAGGCCCAGATCATACAACACTTCCCAGGAATAGATGCCGGATTCGTGGCCGTCGTCGAAAACCAGATTCACCGCGTAATTGCCCATGGGGCGAATCTCGTCGATGTTGACGAATTTCTTGCCGGTCTGCAGCTTTTCCTGCCCCGGGCCGTGGCCCTGTACCTCGGCGGAGGGAGAAAACACCCGCAGGTATTCGCAGGGCAGTTCGAAGCGCTTGCCGTCATCAAAGGCCACTTCCAGTACACGGGATTGCTTGTGCAGCTTGATCTCGGTGGGTCTGGGTTTGTTGCTCATGGTTCTCTCCAGCGTTTTTGCCAAGCTTACATGAGTGTTTGCTTATTCACCATGTGCCGAATGGGTGGTGCCCCGCCAGGCAACAAGGGCCAAGGCCGCCCAGGCCGTCAGCATCAGCAGGCCGCCGGCCGGGGTAACAAAAACCAGCGGCCGCCAGTGGGTCAACGCCAGCAGGTACAGGCTGCCGGAAAACAGCAGCGCGCCGGCAGCGGCGGAAAACACGATCACGCCCTGCCAGCGACCCGGCAGGGAAAGCTGCCCCAGTGCCAGCAGCATCAGCGCCTGCATGCTCTGGTAGAACACGGCCTTGTTCCACCAGCCCAGTTCCTGGGCGTTCAACTGCAGGGCATGGGCGGCCACCGCCCCGCAAGCGACGGCCAGAAAACCGTGCAGGCCGGCCAGAAACAGCGCCGGGCGGTTCAATGGGCCTGCTCCCAGTTGTCACCGCTGCCGGTATCCACCACCAGCGGCACGGCCAGCTCGGCGGCCTGTTGCATGCGCTCCACCACCCCGGCGCGGATGCGCTCCAGCGCGTCGGCGGCCACTTCCAGCACCAGCTCGTCATGCACCTGCATCAGCAGGCGGGCTTGCTCCGGCTGCGGCTCCAGCCAGTCGTGCACGGCAATCATGGCCCGCTTGATGATGTCGGCCGCCGTACCCTGCATGGGCGCGTTGATGGCGGCCCGCTCTGCGGCCTGTCGCCGCTGCGGGTTGCGCGAGCGGATTTCCGGCAGATACAGCCGGCGGCCGAACAGGGTTTCCACATAGCCTTGTTCCCGGGCCTTTTCCCGGGTTTCTTCCATGTAGCGCAACACGCCGGGGTAGCGGCTGAAATAGCGGTCGATGTACTCCTGCGCCTCATTGCGGCCGATGCCCAGTTGCCGGGCCAGGCCAAAGGCGGACATGCCGTAGATCAGGCCGAAATTGATGGCCTTGGCCGCCCGCCGGTGTTCCGCGCTGGCCTGGCCGTTCTCGTCCGTGCCAAACACTTCCACGGCGGTGGCGGCGTGGATGTCCCGCCCTTCGCGGAAGGCCTGCAGCAAGCCTTCGTCACCGGAGAGGTGGGCCATGATGCGCAGTTCGATCTGGGAATAGTCCGCCGCCAGCATCTGCCAGCCCGGCGGGGCGATGAAGGCCTCGCGGATGCGCCGGCCCTCGGCGGTGCGGATGGGGATGTTCTGCAAGTTGGGATCGGAACTGGACAGCCGGCCCGTGGCGGCCACCGCCTGATGGTAGGAGGTGTGCACCCGGCCGGTGCGCGGGTTGACCAGTTCCGGCAGCTTGTCGGTGTAGGTGGATTTCAGCTTGCTCAGGCTGCGGTATTGCAGAATCATGGCCGGCAGTTCGTGGCCTTCGGCGGCCAGTTCTTCCAGTACATCCTCGGCGGTGGAAGGCTGGCCCTTGGGGGTCTTGCGCTTGACCGGCAGGCCCATTTCATCGAACAGGATATGCTGCAACTGCTTGGGTGAGCCCAGGTTGAAGGCATGGCCCACGGCCTCGTGGCAGCGCTGTTCCAGTTCCAGCATGCCCTGGCCCAGTTCCTGGCTCTGCCGGCGCAGCATGTCGCAGTCGATCAGCACGCCGGTCTGTTCCATGCGCGCCAGCACCGGCACCAGCGGCAATTCGATTTCCTCGTACACCCGCCGCTGGCCGGGGTTTTCCCGCAGGCGGGGCCAGAGGGTCTGGTGCAGTTGCAGGGTGATGTCCACATCCTCGGCCGCGTAACGGGTGGCATCTTCCACGGCCACATCGCGGAAGCTGATCTGCTGCTTGCCCTTGCCCACCATGTCTTCGTAGTGCAGGGTTTTCAGCCCCAGGTATTTTTCCGCCAGCGCGTCCATGTTGTGGCGTGAGCCGGTGGGGTCCAGCACATAGGATTGCAACATGGTGTCATGGGCCGGGCCGGCCAGCGCCACGCCGGCGCGGGCCAGCACATTCATGTCGAACTTGAAATGCTGGCCCACGATCCGCTGCCGGCTTTGCTCCAGCAGTGGCTGCAAGGCCTCGAGCACGACCGCCAGCGGCAACTGGGCCGGCGCGTCGGGTCCGGCATGGCCTACCGGAATGTAGGCCGCCTCGCCCCGGGCGCTGCACAGGCCGATGCCGACGATGGCCGCGCGCATGTAGTCCAGATCATCGGTTTCCAGATCCACGCTGCAATACTCGGCGGCCAGGGCCTTTTCCACCCAGGCTTTCAGCGTGCTTTCATCCAGAATGGTCTGGTAGTGGCCGGTTTCGTTCTGCCGGGGGTCGGCGGTTTTCCCGCTATCCGGCGCGTCATCCAGCCAGCTGCGAAAGCCGTATTCCCGCGCCCGTTGCAGCAGCTTTTCCCGATCTTCCGGCCGGTTTTTCAGTTGTTCCAGGTCGATATCCAGCTCCAGCCGGGTGCGGATGGTGGCCAGGTCACGGGAAAGTTGCAGCTGCTCCAGGTTCTGGCGCAGGTTTTCGCCGGCCTTGCCCTTGATTTCATCGGCATGAGCAAGGAGCGCATCCAGCGAACCGTATTGCCGCAACCACTTGGCGGCGGTTTTCGGCCCCACGCCCGGCACGCCGGGAATGTTGTCCGAGCTGTCACCCACCAGCGCCAGCCAGTCGATGATCTGCGACGGCTGAACACCAAACTTCTCCTCCACCTGCTCGGCATCCATCCATTCGTTCTTCATGGTGTTGATCAGGCGCACGCCGGGTTGCACCAGCTGGGCCATGTCCTTGTCACCGGTGGAAATCACCACCGCCATGCCCTGTTCCCGCGCCTGCCGGGCCAGGGTGCCGATGACATCATCCGCCTCCACGCCGGGTACGCGAATCAGCGGAAAGCCCATGATTTCCACCAGCTCCAGCATGGGCTCGATCTGCCGGCGCAGGTCTTCCGGCATGGGCGGGCGGTTGGCCTTGTATTCCGGGTAGAGTTCATGGCGAAAACTCTTGCCGCCGGCATCGAAAACCACCACCACCGGCTGGTCACCCGCCTGTGCTTTCAGTTTGCGCAGCATGTTGCTCATGCCATAGAGCACGCCGGTGGGCATGCCCTGGGGGCTGGTCAACGGCGGCAGGGCGTGAAAGGCCCGGAACAGGTAGGAGGAACCGTCCACCAGATACAGGGTGGGTTTTTCATCAGCGTGTGATTCGGACATGCCGGCCTTTTTCCGCAGAATGCTCTGGAACGGGTATGATACCGCCAACCAGCCTGTGAATGCGGAGATTGCCATGAGCGTACTGCTGCTTGCCCTGTTACTGCTGAACCCCGCCTGGGCCAATGACCCCCGCCCGGTGCAGGACCCGCCCCTGCCGCCCAAGGTGGTCAAGCCGGAAGACCGGCTGGAACCCACGGTCACCATCACCCGCAAGGGGGATGTGATCGAGGAAACCTACAAGCGCAACGGCCAGGTGGTGATGGTGAAATTCATTCCGAAAAAGGGCCCGCCCTGGTACCTGCTGGATCTGGACGGTGACGGCGTGCTGGAAACCCGCCGGGATGACTTCGGCGATGTGCAGCCGGTGATGTGGAAACTGTTTACCTGGTAAACCCCGCGGAATTCCTACCCAATGGAACGCTTCAACCACCTGCTGGGCCGCGCGCTTGCCTGGATCACCACCTTCGTGGTGCTGCTGGTGTTTGTCCTGACCGTGCTGCGCTACGCATTCTCGCTGAACTGGATCAGCCTGCAGGAGCTGGCCCAGGCCCTGCACGCCGTGGCCTTCATGCTGGCCATGGGCTGGGTGCTGCAACGGGATGAGCATGTGCGGGTGGATATCCTCTACCGCAAGCTCGGCCCGCGCGGGCGGGCTCGGGTCAACTTCTTCGGCACCCTGTTGCTGTTGCTGCCGGCCATGGCCTTTCTGTTCTGGGACAGCCTGGACTATGTCGCCGCCTCCTGGCGCATCCTGGAAGGCTCGCGCGAGGCCGGCGGCCTGCCGGGCGTGTTCCTGTTGAAAAGCCTCATTCCGCTGATGGCGCTGCTGCTGGTGTTGCAGGGCCTGTACCTCTTGCGCAAGCATGCGCGACAGGCCTTCGCCGGAGGGCCGCGCTGATGGAAGGCATCTGGCCGCTGAGTCTGTTTCTGGCACTCTGCCTGGTACTGATGGCCGGCTACCCGGTGGCCTTCACCCTCGCCGGGGTTTCCCTGGCCTTTGCCGGCATCGGCTGGCTGGCCGGCGCCTTCGACCCGGCCTTCCTCCAGGCCCTGCCCAACCGCATCTACGGCATCATGGGCAATGGCACCCTGCTGGCCGTGCCGCTGTTCGTCTACATGGGCGTGATGCTGGAACGCAGCCAGATCGCCCGCGACCTGCTGGAGAACATGGCCGCCCTGTTTGGCCGGCGCACCGGTGGCCTGGGCTTTGCCGTGCTGCTGGTGGGCATGCTCATGGCCGCCTCCACCGGCATTGTCGGCGCCACCGTGGTCACCATGGGCCTGCTCTCCCTGCCCACCATGATGAAAAACGGCTACGACCCGCGCATTGCCACCGGCACCATCTGCGCGGCCGGCACCCTGGGTCAGATCATCCCGCCTTCCATCGTGCTGGTGCTTTTGGGCGATGTGCTTTCCAATGCCTACCAGCAGGCACAGCTGAAAATGGGCATCTACTCGCCGGAAACCGTCTCGGTAGGCGACCTGTTCGTTGGCGCGCTGGTTCCCGGCCTGATCCTGGTGGCCCTGTACGCGCTGTGGATCGCCGGGCTGGCCTGGTGGAAACCCGAACAGCTGCCGGCCCTGCCCGAGCGGGAAAAAGTCGCGCTTCGCCAGCTGCTGGCCACCCTGTTCGCTCCCCTGTTTCTCATTGTCGCCGTGCTGGGTTCCATCATCGCCGGCGTGGCCACACCCACGGAAGCGGCCGCCATCGGCGCGGTGGGCGCCATGCTGCTGGCCTGGCACAAGGGCCAGCTCAATCTGGCCACGCTGCGGGAGGTGGGCGAGAGCACCCTGCAGGTCACCGGCATGGTGTTCATGATCCTCATCGGCGCGGCGGTCTTCTCGCTGGTCTTTCGCGGCTTTGGCGGCGATGATGTGGTGCACCACCTGCTTTCCAACATGCCCGGCGGCGTGGTGGGCAGCATGCTGGTGGTGATGGCGGTGATGTTCATCCTGGGTTTTGTGCTGGACTTCATCGAGATCACCTTCGTGGTGGTGCCCATCGTTGGGCCGGTACTGCTGGCCATGGGGCTGGACCCGGTGTGGCTGGGCATCATGATCGCCATCAACCTGCAAACCTCTTTCCTCACCCCGCCCTTCGGCTTCGCCCTGTTCTACCTGCGTGGCGTGGCCGATGAACAAATTGCCACCGCGGACATCTACCGCGGGGTGATGCCCTTCATTGCCATTCAAATCCTCACCCTGCTGTTGCTGGCGGCCTGGCCGGAACTGGCCACCTGGCTGCCGAAACACTGGGGTTAACCAGACGGGAGCAAGCATCATGCAATGTGCCATTATCTGCGGCAGCCAGCGTAAACCCAGCCAGAGCGCCAAGGTGGCGGATTTCCTGCAACAAACCGCCCGCGAGCAGACCGCCTTCGACCGTTTCTATCGCCTGGACCTGGCCGACCAGCCCCTGCCGCTGTGGGAAGAGGCCATCTGGAACGGCGACCCGGCCTGGAAGGCGCGTCTCGACCCCATCCGCGAAGGGCTGAAAGCCTCGGACGCGCTGATCGTCATCAGCCCCGAATACCACGGCATGGCACCGGCGGCGCTGAAAAACTTCTTTCTCATGCTCAACGCCCAGCTGGTGGGGCACAAACCGGCTCTGCTGGTGGCCGTCTCCAACGGTCCCGGCGGGGCCTACCCCATCGCCGAGCTGCGCATGAGCAGCTACAAGAACAACCGCCTGTGCTACATTCCCGAGCAGCTCATCATTCGTGATGTGGAAAGCGTGCTCAACCCCGAAGGGGAAAACGACCCGGAGGCCGACCCCTACTACCGCCAGCGCAGCATCTTTGCCCTGGGCGTGCTGGAAGCCTACGCCCAGGCACTGGCTCAGGTGCGTGCCAGCGGCAAGACCTTTGACGAGCAGTTCAAGAACGGCATGTGAGCCTGCTCACTGAGAGCGCCATCACTTTTGGGCGTCCTGATTGAAAACACCACGAGGGGATCACCATGAAAGCTTTGCTCACACTGCTGTTTCTGACCAGCCTGTTCACCGCCCAGGCCCAGGACAAGTTCTACGCCGTCAATGACGATGGCAGTAACGATGTAGCCTTCGATATCGATATCGTCGATGGCGACAGTTGTACCCCGCCGATGAACATGGGGCTCAACGGCGGCAGCCTGCTCAACATCGGCGACCAGCCCGGCGGCAGCACTTCCAGCTTCGGCATGCTCGCCTTCGATACCGCCAACTGGGGCAGCGGCAACTTCTCACTGGTGCTGAAAAACCGCTTCCCCAACGACCCCCTGCCCACCTCGCTGGGCAAGGTGATTATCGAAGCACGCAACTTCGCCGACCCGCCCGGCGAGCGTAACAGCAGCACCCGTAGCAACGCCTACATGGACGGCTACACGGAAATCACCCGCCTGAACCCAGCCGACCTGTTCAACCCGCTGGGTATTTCGCTGGACAGCTATGTGAGCAACATGCTGCAAGACAGCAACCGTGGCCGCTACCTCTATGTGCGCCTGCGTTTCGAAACCTGCACCGACAATGACAATGATTACGACAACATCAGCATCAGCAATGGCCCCGACGATCAAGACCGGCTCTACATCACCGGTGCCGGTGGCGCCATTCAGGTAGACGGCACCCTGGCCGGTTCCTGGTACGACCCGGCGCGGGACGGCGAAGGCTTTCTGCTGGACATCGCCCCCGACAACGACGGCAACCCGCTGCTGGCCGCCTACTACTTCACCTACAAGAACGACGGCAGCGGCGAACCCCTGTGGATCGTCGGCGCCGGCCCCATCAACGGCTCGGAAACCACCCTGAGCATGATCACCGCCAGCGGTGCCCACTTCGGCAACGCCTTCAACCCCGGCGATGTCAATCGGCAAGCCTGGGGCGACATCACCTTCAAGTTCGTCAGCTGCGACCAGATCGACGTCAGCTACAACTCCAGCAGCTACGGCACGGGCAGCTTCTCCCTGCAGCGCATCATCAATGTACCCGTGGGTGCTACCGGGGTTTGTGCGCCCTGAAGCCTTGCTGGGTGCAGGAATCCAATGGTACAGGCCAGTGTGACAATGCACTGGCCTGTTTGATGGATTGGTGTTGCGCTATGGCATTTAGCCAGGCTACACAAGCAGCGTGGCTGAGAAGCGCCCTTTCCGCAAAGCGATTGACTTGGGTGATTGATTATATATCGTCGTCATATATTTCACCGCCAACGGTATCACAAACAACCGTGTGACATTCAACGGTGAACCAGGCGTGGAATAGCTTCAAGGTCCGCGTTTTTGGCCACAAATCCGGATCCGTATACCAACCCTCCAGCTCTGTCTCGAAAAGCGCTTGCCAATTCCGTTTGATCCATCTATCCACTGCGTCTGGGCTGTCCGCATCCTGGTTGCTGATCAAATATACGGTGCATTCTTCATTCACAGACTCGATCGTGATTCCAGGATCGTTATTGCAGGGATCAGCACCATTAATCCACTGAATGGCCGGTTCTTTGTACTTCAGGATTAAGGCAGCACGGTTTAACACGATGATTCCTGTTTAAGGTCGATAACGCCAGCAGTCACCCACCACCATGGAGCGAAGGGTAGAGAAATCCCGGCTTTTCTGCGGTCGGCGTACAGTACATGATTAGCTCTCCGCCTGCCAGTTCTGTAGTTCAATGATGTTTCCTTCAGGATCCGTAAGATACTGAAATGTCAGCATCCCCACACCGGGTATCTCTCGAACAGCAAGCTCACCGACCACAGATCCACCATGAGCCAAAACTTCCCGAGCCATCTCACGGACGTCATCAACCGCAAAGGCTATGTGTGAGAAACCAGGGGTATTCGGACTGATTGCAGGGTGCTGGGGCATGTCGCCATATTGGAACAATTCCAGTGTCGGGCCATCATCTCCGTAACCCGGTAGTCGGAGATGTACGCCACGAATATGTGAACCCGCGATACCAGTTGCCTGATCGAGCCAGTCGCCGGACAGGTCACGCTCAGGTAGAACCGGAATACAACCGAACACCTCCTGGTAGAACGCCAACAGGCGTTTCCAATCTTTTGCTATCAGGTTCGTATGAACATATTTGATTGCCATAGTAGCATCCTCACGTAGCGCTAACCGGATGCCGAAGGAGCGCCAGCGACTGAGGCAGTCCGAGCCAAGCGCCTTGTTCGACACTATTTCCGTTTGAGACCTAATATTGGATGCCTTCGCTGGTGTTTTACTACGGTTATTCTCAGCAGGTCCTTGTTCACTATCCGAAAATACACCACGTATGGAAATCTGCGTAATAATGCCCTGCGAACACCATGCTCAACCTCCACCCATTGAAGTGGATTTGATGCAATGTTTAGTACTTGCCTCTCAAATTCATTTAGAAATTCATTACCAAGCCCAGTGTAACAATTATTATGATACCGGATAATTTCTCGAAGTTCCGCTTCTACTGCTGGGTGATACTCAATCCTCATCCCTACGTAACCTGTCCATTAATTCTTTATGCGTTATCGGAATTTCTTTTCCACTTTCTATTTCAGCGTCTCTTTGTGTCGCTAGCTTAACTGCATCTTCATCGCTTATATCCAGTCCAACAGCATAAGAGTCTTCCAGGCTTTCCCATATAGTTTCCGCGAGAAGAGCTCTGTCTTTCGGGTCTAGGCGAAGCGCTTCACTTGCTATCTGATCTATATTCATATGAACTTCTCCTATCTATATTAATTGTCGAACGCTTGCCATAACTGGTCCCAAATCACGGAGCGCAGCGAAGTGTTTTGGGTTCCGTGTTTATGGCCTTGTTAGGCTAAATCCAACGCCCCCAGCCTTGTGGTATCTGTATTTGTAACATTGCATGTTGAAGAGTAAAAGCATCTTTAAAATAGTCAGAGGCCAGTACTAGACCTTTTGATATAGAAACATCCTCTATAATTGAATTCCACATTTGCATTTGTTCTACATATCGTATTTGACTAATTTCCGCCCAATATGGATGATTACAGTAATTAGCTACACAATGCTTGCAACCATATACAAAATGCACAGTATTGGCATCATCAATGTAAAAACCTGCCAAAGACCATGGAATATTTTCTTGCGTCAGTATATCCTTATCGCAACTTTCACCCTTGCATATTAGCGGCTTATAGTCTGTTCCTTCTACAATATGATGGTATAGTTTCTGGGGAGCATTAAAGTACTTCTGTAAGGTATAACCACGCATTGTTGGAATTATATCCAATACATCATCAAGATAAATTTCAATAACGTCAATGCCTTTTTGTTGCAAGGCATACAGTTTCTTTTTTAGGCCGCTTGTTGCTCCTACAGAATAGAACGCAATAAAACCATTGCAGTCATGTTGCTCTACTCGATCTCTAATATCTGATTCTTGTCTAACCCCAACATTTTTTTTTGATTTATATGGGTGCTTACAACTTACGAGATATTTGTAATTTTCTTCGTTCCTTTTGATTTCAACTATAAGATCCATTCCTTCATCTACACCTTCTGAAGGCCCCACAACAACCGAAAACCCAAGATGGAAAAGGACATCCTGAGCAAACCATTCCCACTTTTTGGGGGTAAGTTCATAAATATGGTCTTGATACATGGTTTCTATGTTTTTCTCCTATAGCCTAACGCCTCACATCACCGGCAGCAAAAATCGGTGTGGCTGGAGCGGAGCGGAAGCCGCGCCGATTTTTGCTGTCCGAGTGCATGTGTTTGTTAGCGAATTCTAAGCTGAAAACAAGAATAACGGCATCAATAACGCAACTACCATCATCAATACGTCAACAGGAGTGATACCTTCATTTAGACTACCCTCACCTCGAATACTTGTGACGTTCTTTATCTCTACTGCGTCTGCATATGTTCTTGTAAACCGAATAACACTAGCCTCCAAGCTGATCAAAAACGGTACAGCATTTACGATTGGAGACAACCCCTTGTTGCGATAAGCATCTCTTGTTTCTGCCACTAACCTTCGCAAAGAGTACAGTGTCCGACCGAACCCTATAATGGCCGCACCAACGCCTCCTCCAAAGATATTTGACCAAAAATAGTAGTGCTGCATTACCGTTGAATTCCCAAACAGAATAACTGGAGATGAGAACAGAATGATTACCTGGAGCGCGAAAATAATATTATCATCGGTAATACTTTTTTGAGCATGAAGGGTTAAAATAACTTCACCAACTATGATCGCAACAATTATCAATGATAAAAATAGAGAAATTTTATTTACTGTTCGTCCAAACACAGCGATAACAATCAGTATGGTCAAATACACTACACAATCCGAAATGCTATTTGCCCACAAAACAGTCCAGAAAGCAGTCAACATTACATATTTAACAAGCGGTGTTGAAAGCGCCAATATTGTACTTTGTTTTAGATCAAATTCCTTTTCTATCTGCTTAATTAGCTGCTGCATTGTTACATACTCTCCTACAATCGAATTTCTTGAGTCGACAGCCTAGAAAACAACTCAGGTGTATGAGTGGCTACGACTATTGTGGAACCATTGTTTAAGTAATGTTGAATCAATTCATATACCGACCGTCTCTGATTCCAGTCTAAACATATGACAGGCTCATCCACGAATAGCACTGCTGGATAAACCAAGAAAGACAATAGCGACACTATTTTTTGCTGTCCAAAAGAAAGAGTAAGAGGGTCGCTTTCAAGATTAATGCCGAATGGCTTTAGTGCTCTTAAAGCAACATCTTGAACAGAATCGAATGATATTTTCATTGCCCTGTGTATAGACGTCATCTCACGTTCTACTGTGTCTTCAGAAAATTGAAGACTGGGTATCTGCTGAATGTATGCTATATCAGATGGCAGTTTCGGCAATGTTGACCGATAGTCAGATCCACGAAAGGAAATGCGCCCCTGATATTTTCTATGGAGAGTGCTTAGCATCTTAAAAAGAGTGGTTTTACCCGCTCCATTCTTTCCTGTTACCGTTACCAACTCGCCTTCTCTGATAGAAATATTTAATCCTGAAAATACAGTTGCCTCTGGTTGAGAATAATATGGTCCTAACAAATTCCCTTCTAGTAGTACATCTCCAGTTGTGTTGTTGTTCCTATCAACTGTCGGTGCGCTTCCTGTATAGAATTTCGCTTTAGCCTCCCCTAAAGTACTATATTCGTTTATGGTGCCATCATCGATGACGAAGAACCTGTTTGGAGATGCTAGTTCAAATGCTTCTGGCTCATGGGTAGTGACCGCAGCAATACACTCTGGCTTGATCTTGCGATACGCAATCAAGGTCTCTATGAACTGCTGTTTATTACCACAGTCTAGCAACGCAGTTGGTTCATCAAAAAATAAATAATCTGGCGACTTTATAAATGAAGAAACAAGAGAAACCAACTGCTTAGTCCCTTCACTTAATTCGTCTATCTTGGAATGAAGCAGGTTATTGATCCCGTAATCATGCGCAAGTTTACTGATCCTTATAAATGCCTCTCTAGGTTCCAAGTTAGCAAGTCGGGCTGACAACAAAAATTCTTCAATTACGGATGTTGTAATAAAATTGTGATCAGGATATTGAAATATAACACTTGAACGCCCCCAGTAATTGCTGCAAATACGCTTGCTTTCTCTAGTGATATAATTACCATTAACACTCAGTTGACCGCTAAAGCTTGCTGACTTAAATCTGCTTAAACATTGGATAGCACCACACAAGCTCAACAAAAGTGTTGTTTTTCCAATTCCATTCTTTCCCAAAAACAAAGCGAGGTCGCCGGGCTCAAGAGACAACTTACTGGCCCGCAAGATGTTCTCTTCGTTGTCGTAACCAACACCATCGAATTCAAGCTTTATTCCAGCTTCCATGACACTCAGTCTCCTGTAACGGAAAAATCACGCGCAAGTTTTTTCATTCTCGGCGCAGTCTTTATTGCAAAATAAATGGAAATAAACCCCTCAATGACAAACACCGCTGTTATTGCGACAACAGCCTTAACAGTAATATCAAATCCAGGCAACTTTAACCAATGCAGTAAAGCTAAAAACATAGCCATCATAACGGTAGTGTACAGAACAAACCCTATATACAACCCTCTATTACTTCCCCTCGATAAATAAACTATGGCATCAAATACCAACCCTGCACTTACCCCTATAAGAACCTTGTAAGGTCCAGGAGGCCCCATTAAAAGTGTTGGGATAGCAGCCACCGAATAGAGGGTCCACATCACAGTAAATGTGCCATAACCTCTTGTAATCAAGAATGTGAGTGCGAGAAAGAACGGTACGGTAAAGCCTGTTACAATACCTGACAACCCAGGTATTGCGAAAATAGCAGATAAAGCTTGCCCGGAAACAAAATTAAGTACGTAAAGAAGAGCCGTATTTACTCCAGCCAACATCATGGCTCTTGGGTGTCTAGTAATTAGATTGCATTTTAAGTCTTTTGGATTACTCATTGCTCCCGTCCTTATATAGCTGGTGATATTCTATATGCGCTTTGACATATATGCTCATTGCCATAAAATGAAGTCTCTATATCGGTGCATGACACGTCTGGAAATAGAGCATTAGAAACAAGCAATGCGCCGCCGAGAGTTTCTAGTATTGGCGCGTCTGATAATCGCGGATTGCCGCCATATCGAATAACGCAATCAACGCCATCAAGCATTTGTATATTTATATTTTTCCTGGCTAACTTTAAGTTTCTTGTTCCAGAGTAACCTAATAATATATTTAACTTTTTTATTTTATTTTGTTTTTTATTCGTTGCATGGACAAGAACATTGGCAAGTTTTCTTGTTTTATCAGGAAGGCCGCAAGTATCTCCAATAACTTCCACAACGCAATCCGTCAGATCCATTGATACAATTCGTTCCAGAAATTTATCAAGAGCATTAAATATAGGATTTAGTTCGCCGTGCGATCTATAAAGGGTATGTTCTCCTATCAAATAAAAAGTAAATGTACGTACGTGGCCGCAACGAAGAAATGCTTCAACAAAAGTCAGTCCATTCGAGCTTGCAATATCGTACGCACAATCATAAGACACGCCATTCAACCTAGCCCAACGGCGATGACCATCTGGTATCAGCATTATATGCTTGGGTTCAGGAATAATATTGACACTGATTGGCATTAGTTTTGGCTCGATTACTCCATGAGCAGAGCTTGATTCAGCCAGTGCTTCGCCGCCTCTTAGCGAAGGAACCAAATTGTTTGGTTTCAATATGGCGTTTTCTGAATCTACGAAATGCATAATTTATCTACCATCTTTGTTTTCTCGGCTCGCCCATGTCTTCGCTAACGACTGGGCTCAGGGGCGTGCAGCGAAGCGGAGCGTCCCTTGCAGCCCTTTGTTATGTGTTGCTATAATCATCAAGCCAACTGGTGATATGATGAATGACCTCCGGTATTGGCAATTCATCAATAGAATCGTGCCCATCTTCTTCAACAGCTTTATTGTAGAGATAAGCGTTAAAATCATTGAAACTCTGCCAAATCCCGTTTGCACTTGGACCTGTATTCAACTCTTCAGTTACTAGCCAATCTCTAACGGCTTTTGTTAGCTTCAATGGATCATCATCATGATTCTTAATATCAGAGCCTGATAAATCAGATAGCGCCGCTTGATACCTATACCTCTCTTTCTCAAGTATTAATATACGCTTATCTTTCCACTGTCCATCTTTTAGCTTTTGACATCCATAATCTATGCCTAACTCAAATGGCATATTCATTCGGTAGTATTCGTTTTCATTTTCCGAAACAATTCGTGACAAGTCATGAATTCCGAATTTTGACGCTAGAATGAGTTGTAGAATTTTATCGATTCGAGTTTCACCGGAATCAGAACGCTCAAGAGATAATCTAGGGTTAAACCCTAGATACTTTACCACAAAGATTACTGCAATCAATAGCTGCCGGTAATCGTCATCAAATGGACAATTGACGAAGATATTTTTATTAAACTCATCCATGAATTACCTCTTGTCTTTAGGAGGGTAAGGGTCTTTCCCATAACTATCTTTAGCCCGAATTCTCCCATCTTTTCCATGAATGTAGAATTCTGCCTTCTGATTCTTCGCCACTTCCCTCCCATAATTAATTGCTTCTTGCTGTGTATCAAAGTGTTTAGATGCTCTTGATGCTCCTCCTTTTTTAACATCCCAACCACCTTTTGA
>JALWTZ010000004.1 GCA_026993285.1 Lysobacterales bacterium
ACGGATTCATATTGTTCATCGGGAATCAGTGCGGCGGCACCGGCACCTTTCTGAATCAGCACCCGGGCACCCAGATCAGCGAATTTCTTCGCCACATCCGGTATCAGCGCCACACGCCTTTCGTTGGCGTAGGACTCCATGGGCACGGCAATGGTTACAGGCATGAGACACTCCCGCTTTGGTTGACTTGTAGGTTCGGACGGTCGATGCTAACAGAAATATCATGACTTTAGCTTCATCCCAAAGGTATAGCCCATGAGCGAATCCGCCGTACGGCTGGTGGACAGCAGTGTATTCATCTTCCGCGCCTACTACTCGGTACCGGACCACTTCACCTCGCCGGAAGGCTGGCCCACCAACGCCGTCTACGGCTTTGTCTCCACCCTGTGCATGCTGCTGGAACAACCCGGCTGCCGGCAGGTGGCCGTGGCCTTCGATGAATCCCTGGAAAGCTCCTTCCGCAACGAGCTCTACCCGCCGTACAAGGCCAACCGCGAACCGGCACCCGAAAGCCTCAAGCGTCAGTTTCACTGGTGCCGTCAGGCCTGCGAGGCCCTGGGCCTGGCACACATGAGCCACGATCGCTACGAAGCCGACGACCTCATCGGCTGCTGGAGCAGCCTCTGCCATCAGCGCGGTCAGGCAGTGGAGATTCATTCCACCGACAAGGATCTGGCCCAGTTGATGCGCGACGGCGATCATCTGGTGGACCCTATCCGCCGCCGGCGGGAAACGGTGCGCGACATCTACCAGCGCTTCGGCGTGCACCCGCACCAGATCGCCGATTATCTGGCCCTGGCTGGTGATTCGGTGGACAACATCCCCGGCGTGCCCGGCATCGGCCCCAAGGCCGCCGCCGCCCTGCTGGGGCATTTCGGCAATCTGGACGATCTCTACCAGCGTATCGACGAAGTGCCCTTTCTCTCCTTCCGCGGGGCCAAAGCCGCCGCCGGCAAACTGCGTGAACACCAGGAAGCGGTACACACCTACCGCCAGATCACCACCATCCTGCGGCAGGTGGAGGACATCCCCGGTGATTTCAGCTTTGCACGCCGGCCAATCGACCTGCCCCGGCTGCAAACCCTGTTTGGCCAACTGGGCTTTGGCCATGGCCTGCTCAACCGCATCCAGAGGCTGGCGGCATGATCTGGGCACGGATCGAAGAACAGATTCGCCAGCTGGCCGACCCCGGCTTTCGCCTGCAACACAAGGAACATCTGCCCGGCGGCTGTATCGACGAAACCTGGAAAATCAACGGCGACACCAGTGAATGGTTTGTCAAAACATCCACCGCCGGCGGGGCGCTCGACTATTTTCAGCGCGAGGCCGAAGGCCTGCAGGCACTGGCCGAGGCCGGCCTGAACACACCGGATGTGGTCGGGTACGATGAACACGAAGGCACGGCCTGGCTGCTGCTCGCCTATGTGGACATGGGCGGCGGCCAGGGCTGCCAGGCCGCGCTGGGCCGACAACTGGCACAAGCACACCGTCACACGGCGGCACATTTCGGCTGGCATGCCGACAACCGCATCGGCGCCACCCCGCAACACAATGGCTGGATGGACAACTGGCCGGATTTCTGGCGAGAACGCCGCCTGCTGCCCCAGCTGCAATGGCTGCAAAAACGCGCGCCGGAACTGCAGCTGCTGGCACGGGCCGAACCCCTGCTACAAAACCTGGAAGCCTTCTTCACGGGCTATCGGCCCCGGCCCTCCCTGCTGCATGGCGACCTCTGGTCCGGTAATGCCGCCTGCAGCCGCAACGGCCAACCCGTGGTCTTCGACCCAGCCTGCTACTACGGCGACCGCGAAACCGACCTGGCCATGACCGAGCTGTTCGGTGGTTTCTCCAGTGATTTCTACCAGGCCTACAACCAGGCCTGGCCGCTGGATGCGGGCTACAGCCAACGCAAGGCCCTGTACAACTTCTACCACATCCTCAACCACGCCAATCTCTTCGGCGGGGGCTACGGCATGCAGGCCGCGCGCCTGCTGGAGAACCTGCTGCGGCAGTTGTAGCGTACAGATGCCTGCCGCGACACGTTGGCGACGAGTGTAGTGATTCAATAATCCTAGAAACGGTTTAAGGTGTTATAGCAATCACCCGACAGGGGCCGGTGCCCAGTATCGTAGGGTGCAATAGCGCAGCGTATTGCACCGGTACCCGTTCAAACCCAATGTGTGGTGGAATACGGCTTCGGCTATTCCACCCTACGGCAACCGCCGTTCAGCAGAAATGATAATCTGCCCGAAATACAAAAACCTTTAGCGATTGGCAGTAGCGGTTTCATGCGCCGTATTCAAACCTCATCGCGTACTTGCAGCCGCCGATACCACCAGCCAGCCAGCAGCATCAGGCTCAACACCAATACCACCAAGCCCCAGCCATTCAGCAACGGCACCGG
>JALWTZ010000005.1 GCA_026993285.1 Lysobacterales bacterium
TTTGGGGTACGCTTACGCCTCCCAAAAATGGTCAACGGCTTTGCATGATTCCAATCACCGTGTTTCAGGCCCTGCGCAAGGCGCTGGTGCTGGCTGTACTCCCCCTGTCCCTGCTGGGCTGTGGCGCGGGGGTGGATGTGGAAAAGGCGCTGGAAGGGCATCTGAACGGCCCGCCGAAAATCTATCGCCATTCCCTGAACGGGGCACCGGCATCGCTGGATCCGCTCAACTCGGCCACGGTGTATGCCAACACCATCATGACCAATGTCTATGACACCCTGTATCGTTACAAGTACCTGGCCCGGCCCTATGAAATCACACCCAATCTGGCCACCGGCATGCCGGAGGTTTCCGAAGACGGCCTGACCTATGTCTTTCGCATCAAGCCCGGCGTGTATTTTATCGATGATCCAGCCTTCCCCGACGGCAAGGGCCGGGAGCTGACCGCCGCCGATTTCGTCTACAGCATCGAACGCCATTTCGACCCCAACAACCGTTCCCAGGGCAGCTGGCTGTGGGCCGGGCGCATTGTGGGCCTGGACGACTGGGGCAAGCAGGGTGCCGATTACAACGCCGAGGTGGAAGGCCTGAAGGCGCTGGACCGCTACACCATCCAGATCCAGCTGAAAAAACCCTATCCGCAACTGATTCACACCTTTGCCCAGGGCTTTTCCGCCATCGTGCCCAGGGAGGCCGTGGCCCGTTACGGGCGGGAGTTTGCCGTGCACCCGGTGGGTTCCGGCCCCTTCCGCATGCTGCGCTACGAACCGGGTACCTACGCGCTGATGGTGCGCAATGTGAAATTCCGCCAGGAGCCCATCGACCTGGAGGCGGAAGGCTATGATCCAAAACTGCATGACGGCTTCGGCCTGGAAGCCATTCAGGGCAAGGCCCCGCCACTGGTGGACGTGCTCAAGGTGGATTTCATCAAGCAAACAGCGGCCCAGTGGGCTTCATTCACCAAGGGCAATGAAATCCAGTTCACCGGCGTGCCGGTGGAGCAGGTGGAAGAAGTGCTGGCCAGCAAGCAGCGGCCGCTGAAGCTCAAGGAGAAATACGCGAAGAAATACCACATGAGCCATGCCATCGAGGCCGGATTCGTGCATACGGATTTCAACATGCGCGACCCGGCCATCGGTTACCACTCCGATCCGGAGCGGGAAAAGCGCAACAAACTGTTGCGCTGCGCCATCCGTGCCGCCTTCGACTGGGAAGACCGCAACCGGCGTTTCTACTCCGGTATCGGGGTGATTTTCCCTGGCATCATCCCGCCGGTGGTGCCGGAGTTCGATCCCGATCTCTCGCACGAAAGCGTCACCCGTGACCTGGACAAGGCCCGCGCCCTGATGAAGGCCGGCGGCTGGACGGCCGACAACCTGCCCACCCTGGTCTATGGCGGGGTGGCCACAGTCACCACGAGGCAGATGTTCGAGCAGTTCCGCGGCTGGATGAAGGACATCGGTTTTCCCGAGGAAAAGGTGGTGTTCGACTCCTACGCCACCTTCGGTGATTTCAACAAGGCGGTGAAACAGGCCAAGATCATGATCGTCGGCATGGGCTGGGGGCTGGACTACCCCGACGCGCAGAACACCCTGCAGCTCTTTTACGGCCCCTATGGCTCGCCCGGCTCCAACAACGCCAATTACAACAACCCGGAATACAACCGGCTCTATGAACAGGCCGCGGTGATGCAGCCCTCACCGGAGCGTACGCGCATCTACCGCAAGATGAATGAAATCATGATCGAGGATTGCGTCAGCAATACCGGCCTTTCGCGTGACCGCATCATGATGTGGCACAAGAACGTGATCTCCTACGCCGACCGCCAGATTGTCGGCGGCTTCCACCTGCGTTTCGTGGATGTGCTGCCGAAGGAGGAAAACTAGGCCCATGGAAATGTTGCAATACACCCTGCGCAAGCTTATCACCGGTATTCCGCTGGTGCTGGGCGTGACGCTGATTTCCTTTGTGCTGATGGTCTATTTCGGCCCGGACAAGACCTACGACCTGCTGGGCAAGAACCCCACCCCGGAGGAAATCGCCCAGGTGCGTCACCAGCTGGGCTACGACCAGCCCTTTGTGGCGCGCTACCTGGACTACCTGCGCGAACTGGTCACCCTGGATTTCGGCTATTCGGATTCTTCCGGCGAGCGGGTGGGCAGCATTCTCAAGCGCACCATTCCGGTGTCGCTGGCGGTGATACTGCCCGGTTTCATCCTCGGCAACCTGCTGGGGGTGGTGCTGGCGCTAGTGGCCGCCTACCACCGGGGCGGCTGGATCGACAAGCTGATCATGGCCGGCTCCGTGGTGGGCATGAGCGTGAGCTTTCTCATCGTCATCATCGCCTTCCAGGTGATTTTCTCCTCCAGCTACGGGCTCAACTGGTTCCCGGTGCTGGGCT
>JALWTZ010000006.1 GCA_026993285.1 Lysobacterales bacterium
TGCCTCCAGCCGGGCCAGACAAGCAGTTGTTGCAGCAGGGCATGGGCTTGGTTGGCTGGCAGAAAATCAGGTTGGAGCCATGTCTTCAGGGCACCACACCCTCAAATCCATCAGCAAAAACGGTATCCACGCTTGTGCCATAAGCATCGATGCAGCTGGGATAGTTTGCTGTAATTCGACCACTGAGCGTACTAATGACCGTGGGGTGGAACTGGGCCAGGTTGTTACCACAGCCATTGAGGTGGCAGTAGCTCATGATGGTACCCCTGCCACCACCGGGGCAGGAGGTGGCTCCGGTATAGCAGCCGCTTTCAGCGTTATAACAACTGTCAATGGGTGGGCTATAGCAATGAGTATGTACCGATCCCAGATTATGGCCCAGTTCATGACCAATCAGGGTGGAAGCCCAGTTGGCGGTAATGGCGGAACTGGAGCCGATGGCATTAAAACTGTAACTGCCATAGGTTTGAGAACCAGATGTGATCCCGTTATTGCAATAGCTATCGATCCAGGCAATGCCGCTGAACTGGTTGGAGCCAATCTTGCCGGAGAACATCATGGCAAAATCTCTCGAAATGGTGATCATGTTGCTTTTCCAGTACTGGCCAAAAGCGCTGAGGTCGTCACCCAGCCCATCCGATGCCCCGTTGTTGGTATAGGGGTCGGTGCTGGTGCGCAGGAATACATCACCCACCTGCAAATACAGGCTGAGATCCCGGTTGTAGAAGACATTCATCGCCAGAAACAGGTCATCAATCCAGTTTTGGGCGCTGGTTGTATTGTTGCTGAACTTGTCAGCCATCCATTCATTGTCGGTATCCACGGCGACCACGGTGGAGTAGTTGATGGCTCCCTTGGGCAAGGTGGTTGACTGCCGGGTCTTCAACTGCTGCAGGGTCTGTTGGATATCCCCAACCCTTTGCTTATCGCCGGTTTCACAGCTGCTTTGCAGCCCCGGCTGGTTGATCCGGATTCTTTGGGTCACCAGCCAGTTGCCTTCCTGTTTCAAGTCGTAGAGCGCACCTTGTTCCATCAGCATGCCCTGCAGGCTGCCGTCTTCGTTCAGGGCCAGGCCGGCGGCGGTCTGGCCGTTGACGGCGAGAAAATAGCGTCGTTTTTGCTGCAGGAAGCTTTCCTTCCCGTCATGCAGTACATGTACACGGGTGCCGGGCGCGTGCAAGGCGAAGGGCTGGAAGTGCAAAACCGGGTCACCGGCCTTTTTGACCAGCCCGCCGAGGGGGATGGTCTGGCCGGGCCGGGCAGCCCGCAATTGCTCCACGAAGTCTTTTTCCAGTGGAATGCGTTCCGCCACTTCCACGGGTGTCTGCACATTCAGCAGGTTGATGGTGGTTGGTTTGGGCAGGCCATCCAGGGCCAGGGTGGGCAGGGTCAGCAAGAGTCCAATGCTGGCCAGAATGGTTTTACGCATGGGCTTTCCTCCTGGCATGGGCATCAAGAATGAATGCTACGCCCGCCGCTGTTCATTTGCCAGTGTAAAGATTCCCAATTTTGTATTTGTATTCCGGAATGTGTCGTGGTTCACGGGGGAGTATCTTGCCAATGACGCAGGAGAAAACCGGCGAGATCGCGGGCTGCGCCCAGATGGGGCAACAGCCGCCAGGTGACTTGCGGGTGTGAATGCATGGCCTGGCTGACCAGATTGGGGATGTCTTCCTGTACATGCCGGCCTGGTGCCAGAAAATACGGCAGGATGTCCAGTTGTCGGGCACCGGCCAGGATGCACTGTTCAATGCCTTCGGAAATGGAAGGCTCGGCCAGTTCGAGAAAGGCGGCACGAACCGGCAGCCCGGCACTTTGCTGCATGGCTTCGGCCAGTGCGATCACCGCTTCGTTGGAAGCGGCCCGGCGACTGCCATGGGCAATCAGAAGCAGGTGGTGCATGATCTCTCCCGGCTGGAAATGTCGAGAATCATAGCACCCGCCGGCCTGCGCATGGAGCTGGCCCAGTGGGTATAATGGCCCTCTTTCCATTGACAGGGGTAGGGAGATGATTCACAGAACCGAAGGTTGGCGTTTCGGTGTATTGCTGTGGCTGGCGTTTCTTTTGTCCGCCTGCCAGACACAACCCGCGCGGCAAGAGAAGCCCCATGCCTGCGAACCCGCACCTCAACCCAGCCAGACAACGGCACAACAGCCGTCCCAGCCTGCAGGGCACAACAATCTCAACGCCGTATTGTGGATGCAAACCGCGGCCGAATACCGGGCCCTGACGCGGCAGGCCTATCATGCGGCCACGCTGAACTTGAAGGACGCGCTGGCTGACCACCACTGGACGGCGGCACTGGAACAGACTGATGAGTACGAGAACCTGCCCCCGGCAGTGATTCTGGATGTGGATGAAACCGTACTGGACAACAGCCGCTACCAGGCCTGGT
>JALWTZ010000007.1 GCA_026993285.1 Lysobacterales bacterium
CTGGATATCCGTGTGCAGATGGAACAGGATGTGGAGATGACCGACCCGCTGATCGTGCAGCTGGGGGACCAGCCACTGAGCCTGGCCCGGGAGAACTACCGTTTCGATCTGAACCTCGATGGCCTGGCCGATGCCTTGCCCGGCCTGAAGGGGCAGGCCGCCTACCTGGTGCTGGACCGCAACAACAATGGCCGGGTAGACGATGGCCGGGAACTGTTCGGGCCCCGGTCGGGCAACGGTTTCGTGGAACTGGCCGCTCTGGATGAAAACGGTGATGGCCGGGTGGATGCGCGGGATACGGCCTTCGCCAGCCTGCAGTTGTGGAACCCCGGCGGCAGCTTGCGCCCCCTGCGGGAGGCGGGTATCACCGCCTTGCTGCTGAATCGCCAGGCCGCCGCGCGGGATTTATACCAGATGGATCGCCTGGCCGGCAGGGTTCGCGAGCAATCGCTGCTGGAAGGGGTGCCGGGCAAGCTGCTGGAGGTGGATTTGCGCGTCTGAGCGCAAGGCTTTCAGGGGCTGGGGCCTTTCGCGGCATTTGCTTTTTTCGACTATCTCCAATGGGCAGTATTGTGCGAAAATAGCGCGCTTTGTTGCTACTGACCGTTGTGAGGTAAACCTGATGGCCGAGTTTGTATTGCCCCTGGATCAACTGGGCATGGATGATGTGGCGCGCGTGGGCGGCAAGAACGCCTCGCTGGGCGAGATGCTGCAGCATCTGTCCGGCATGGGGGTGCTGGTTCCCGGCGGATTTGCCACCACGGCGGATGCCTATCGCCATTTCATCGACCATGCCGGCCTGCATGACCGTATCCAGGAACGCCTGCAGGGGCTGGATGTGGCCGATGTGCGCGCCCTGCAGGCGGTTGGCAGCGAAATTCGCGGCTGGATCATGGATACCCCCTTTCCGGCTGATCTGGAACAGGCGCTGGATCAGGCCTACGCGCAACTGACCGAAACCTATGGAGAACAGGTCAGCTGGGCCGTGCGCTCCTCCGCCACCGCCGAAGACCTGCCCGATGCCTCTTTCGCCGGCCAGCAGGAAACCTACCTCAATGTCAGTGGCCTGGATGCGGTCAAACGCGCCATTCGCCTGGTCTATGCCTCGCTGTTCAATGACCGGGCCATTGCCTATCGCGTACACCAGCAATTCAGCCACGAGGAAGTGGCCATTTCCGCCGGTGTGCAGAAAATGGTCCGCTCCGATATCGGTGCCAGCGGGGTGATGTTCACCATGGACACCGAATCGGGCTTTCGCGATGCCGTGTTCATCACCGCCAGCTACGGCCTGGGAGAAATGGTGGTGCAGGGCGCGGTCAACCCGGACGAGTTCTATGTCTACAAGCCGGCGCTGCAGGCGGGCAAGCAGGCCATTCTGCGCCGTAATCTGGGTGGCAAGGCGGTGCGCATGGTCTACAACCCGGATTATCCGCAGGCGGAATCGCCAGTGAAAACCGAGGCCGTGCCGGAAGCGCTGCGAGGCCACTTCTGCCTGAACGATGCGCAGATTCACCGGCTGGCGGCGGATGCCTGCAAGATCGAAGCCCACTATGGCCGGCCCATGGATATCGAATGGGCGCTGGATGGCAACGACGGGCAGCTCTACATCGTACAGGCCCGCCCGGAAACCGTGCAAAGCCGTCAGGGGCAGGTGCTGGAACGCTACCAGCTGAAGGAAACGGGCCCGGTCTTGACCGAAGGGCGCAGCATCGGCCAGAAAATCGGCGCCGGCCAGGCACGCATCATGCGCTCGCTGGAGGAAATGGACAAGGTGCAGGAAGGGGATGTACTGGTCACCGACATGACCGACCCGGACTGGGAGCCGGTGATGAAACGCGCCTCCGCCATCGTCACCAACCGCGGTGGCCGGACCTGTCACGCGGCCATCATTGCCCGCGAGATGGGCGTGCCGGCCGTGGTGGGCTGCGGCGATGCCACCGAACGCATTGCCGACGGGCAGGCGGTCACCGTTTCCTGTGCCGAGGGTGAAACCGGCAAGGTCTATGCCGGCGAGCTGGAATACGAGGTGCATACGGTGGAGCTGGAATCCATGCCCGAGGCGCCGGTGAAAATCATGATGAATGTGGGCAACCCGGGCCGTGCCTTCGGCTTCTCCCGCCTGCCCAACGCCGGTGTGGGCCTGGCCCGGCTGGAATTCATCATCAACAATGAAATCGGCATCCACCCCAGGGCCTTGCTGGAATACGAGCAGCTGCCAGCGGAGCTGAAGGCCATGATCGAACCGCAGATCAGTGCCTACGACAGCCCGGTGGAGTTCTATGTCAGCAAGATTGCCGAAGGGGTGGCCACCATCGCCGCCGCCTTCGCGCCCCAGCCGGTGATCGTGCGCTTGTCGGATTTCAAATCCAACGAATACGCCA
>JALWTZ010000008.1 GCA_026993285.1 Lysobacterales bacterium
GGCTTGCGCCACATCACCCCGGTTCGGGACATGTTCATGGAACGCAAGGCCTCGCGCATAAAGGCCTCGAACTGATCCAAAGCATCATTCAAAGCCCAGCCATGTGCGGCCAGCGGAGATTTATTGTCAATAAAGGTTACCCGGCTTTCCAGCTTGCCCGCACCAACTTCATCCAACACGCGATGAATCTGCTTCATGATCTGCCGGTCTTTGTGGCTGGCCTGATAATGAGCCCAGCCCACTAGGGCCAGTAGCAGCAAGCCAATAACTTCCAGCCAGTGAAAATGGCTTTCATACAGGCTAAGCAGCACAAAAAAGCTGGTAATGGCAACCAGTACCCTGCGGGTATCAGCTGAACTGAAGTGCAAAAACCTGTTCATTGTATCCTCGCTTCACTTCATCCAGTGCGTTCATGAGTAGGGGGGTCGAAGCCTCGATGGCTCCGGCCGGGCCCGCGGCCTGCTCTGCTTCCAGCATGCGGGCATACAGCGGCTCAAACCAGCGAATGCCTGCCTGGCTGGGCTTGCGCCGTACCGAGTAATAACCCAGCAGATTGCCTTTGACATCCCTGCTGGGTGTGACATTGGCGAACACCCAGTAATGGCCACCATCAGAAGACAGATTCTTGACAAAACCGTTGAATTCCCGCCCTTCTTCCAGGCATTGCCACAGGAGTCGAAAAACTGCCCGGGGCATGTCCGGATGGCGAATGATATTGTGCTGCTTGCCCAGCAATTCCTGCTCATCAAGCTGGGCAAATTCCATGAAAATCCTGTTGCAGTAGGTGATGATGCCCTTGGGGTTGGTCTTGGAGACAATAAAGTCCTCCTCGCGCATCACCCTTTCCACCCCGGTAGGCCTGACCTTGAGTTTCATGCTGCCTCCATTGTTCAACATCCATCGCCTGTAACGGCGCTGTTCGAAAAAAGTTTAATACTTTTGGCTGGTCACTCGGAAACCCCTTATCCATGGCGGGAGAGTAGCCCTGCCGGACGGCATGTTCTATCATCTCCTGCACGGAACGAATGCACAAGGTCGGGAACAAGGCCTGTCATTGAATTGCCACCGGGGGAGAAAAGATGAAAAAACTGCTGTTCGGCGTACTCGCACTACTGGCCATGCACGCCCATGCCAAGGGAGAACGATTCCGCCCCTTTGTACTGGCTGCCATCAGCCAGACCACCATGGAAGAAACCCTGCAGAACACGCGCAACAAGCTGAAAGCAGGCAACTTCGAGATCGTGGGTGAATATGCTCCCTATGAAGGCGCGGAAATCATTGCCATTACTCGTGATGATCTCAAGGCTACCGCAGCCAAAACGGATTTCGGCGGCTTTGGCGCGGTATTGAAAGTGGCCCTGACACAAGCCGAGGACGGCATCCAGATCAGCTACAACAATCCAGAATGGGTGACCTACATTTACCGCCTGGAAGGCAACCTGGCTGATGTCAACCGGGATCTGGGTCGTCTGCTGGGCCGTGAAAAAACCTTTGGTTCCAAAAAGGGGCTGAAAGCGAAAAAATTGCTCAAATATCGTTACATGATGATGATGCCCCGCTTCGACGACAATATTCGCCTGGCCAAGTACAAGAAATATCAACAGGCCGTGGATGCGGTGGAAAAGGGCCTGTCCGAAGGTCTCGGAAATACGAAAAAAATCTTCCGGGTCGATATTCCCGGCAAGGAAGAAACCGTTTTTGGTGTCGCCATTCTGTCCGGCAAGTCCAATGATGCCTACATCATGAAAAAGATCGACACCGATGAGCTGAAACATACCGCCCACCTGCCCTATGAAATTCTGGTCAGCGGGCGCAAGATCTACATGCTGCATGGCAAGTTCCGCATCGCCCAGAGCTTCCCCGACCTGGGCATGGGGGATTTCATTCGCATCTCCTCGGCACCGGGTGATATCGAGAAACACCTGAAAGCCGTGGCCCGCGCCAACAAGAAAAAGAAATAAAGCAGCCCGCTCTTGAACCACGCCCTTCCCCTGCTGGCCGCCCTGGGCGGCCTGCTACTGGTCAGCCATTACGGGCCAGGTGAGCCGGCACTGAACAGCGGCCTGGGCATCCTGCTGGCCATCGCCCTGCTCTGGCTCAGCGAGGCCCTGCCGCTGGCGGTCACTGCCCTGCTGGTGCCCGTGCTGGCCATGGCCACCGGCCTGATGCAAGGCCCGCAGGCCTTTGCCAGTTTTGCCCACCCCATCATCTTTCTGTTTCTCGGTGGTTATGCACTGGCCGCCGCCTTGCACCAGCAGGGGCTGGACCGCTGGCTGGCCAGTCGCTTTCTTATTCTCGGGCGCGGCAAGCTGTTGCCGGCCAGCCTGCTACTCTTTGCCGCCACGGCGGTGCTGAGCATGTGGATCTCCAACACCGCCACCACAGCCATGATGCTGCCGCTGGTGCTGGGCCTGATGGAAAGCCTGCCGGAAAAAAACGGCAGAACCGGCTGGTTTCTGCTGTTGGGTCTGGCCTGGTCCGCCAATATCGGCGGCATGGGCACCCTGGTGGGTAGCCCACCCAACGCCATCATGGCGGCGGAAACCGGCATCGGCTTCAACCAGTGGCTTCAGGTAGGCCTGCCCGCCAGCCTGCTGCTCTGGCCCCTGGGCATGGCCATGCTCTACCTGTTGTTTCACCCCGCAAACCTTCATGAAACCACCACTGCTGAAGAAGAAACCGGCAAGCACTGGAACCTGCAACAAAAACTGACGGCCGTGATCTTTCTGCTGACCGTGCTGGCCTGGATTTTCAGCAAGCCCCTGGCCCAGTGGCTGGGCATTGCCAAGGGTATGGACAGCTGGGTGGCCATCTCCGCCCTGGTGGTGCTGCACGCCCTGGGGCTGCTGCGCTGGGAAACCCTGCGGCAACGCACGGACTGGGGTGTGCTGATTCTTTTTGGCGGCGGCCTGGTATTGAGCGGTATCCTCAAGGCCAGCGGAGCCAGCCTCTGGCTGACGCAGAGCCTGCTGGAACCCCTGCAAGCCCTGCCCGGCTGGGTGTTGATTCTGGGCCTGACCCTGTTTGTGGTTTTTCTCACCGAGCTGGCCAGCAACACCGCCACCACCGCCCTGCTTCTGCCCCTGCTCTTGCCGCTGGCGCCCGAGCTGGGCCTGCAACCTTTGGTAGTGGCCTTTTTGCTCAGTATCTCGGTTTCCTGCGCCTTCATGCTGCCGGTGGCCACCCCGCCCAATGCCATGGTATTCGGCACCGATTTGCTCCCCCAGCGGGTGATGATGCGCGCGGGACTCTACATGAACTGGCTGGCCGCCCTGCTGCTCAGCCTGCTGGTGCCCTGGCTGGCGGGGTAAACACAAACCAGTCCAGCCTATTTGCCGCTGTGTTCAAGCCTGGCGGCCCTTGTAAAGCTTTCAGGCTGAACAGCAGGTATTGTCAGGGCTTTCGGGCCCATGTGAGATCAATCTTGCGTTTTTGAGCGACGCAATCACGCAAATAGAGATTGATCAGGCTCTGGTAGGGAATCCCGGTTTCCTCCGCCATGTTTTTGAAGTATTCAATCACATCCTCGCCCATACGAATGGAAACCTGCTTCTTGAGCCTTGAAGCATAAGGGTTTTTTCGAGATTTCATTTTCGAGAAATCGTATTCCGCCTTCATGATGCACCTCTGGAATAGAAAGAAGATTCCTTTTTTGTCGCCTTGCGTGCAGAAATGATACGAATGGTATTTCCCTCAGCACGCTCGCAATGGCAAACAACGAGCATTCGACATTGATTGCTCATGCCCAGCATGATGAAACGGTCTTCCGCTTCCGAATGCGCTTCATCATAGAATTGAACAGCCTGTTCATCGTAAAACTCGGATTTTGCCTCAGTGAAAGAAACGCTGTGTTTCTTTTGGTTGGTCAAGTCCTTGGCCTTGTCCCACTCGAATGCAATCATACATACATTGTATGTACACAATAACGGACAATCAACAGCATGTACCTGATGAACTGGCAGAACCTGCAAGCCTCAAACTTTCTCGGCACAGCATGTTGACACAATCAGAACTTACCCCTGGCTACCAATAAAACCGCCGCACCGGTTTCCACCACAGGCGGCCACGCCAGTACTGAATCAGCAACAGGCCGAAGGCCAGGCCTCCCAGGTGGGCGAAATGGGCCACGCCGGACTGGGTGCCGGTCACCCCGAAAAACAGTTCCACCGCCGCGTATAGGGGCACGAACACCTTGGCCTTGAGGGGAATGGGCGGGATCAGCAGCATGATGCGTGCCTCGGGAAACATCCAGGCAAAGGCCAGCAGCACGCCGAATACGCCACCAGAGGCGCCCACGGTGGGAATGGGTGGCTGGCCCTGGGCCACGGAGAGGCTGACCACCAGCAACTGCACCAGCCCGGCCCCGATCACGCAAACCACATAATAGGTCAGAAAACGCCGGGAACCCCAGACATTCTCCACCTGCGCGCCAAACATCCACAATGCAAACAGATTGAAAAAAATATGCGCCAAACCACCATGCAACAGGCTGTAACTGAACAACTGCCAGAGATGAAACTGCGGTATCTGCACTGCGCCATAGGGCGTGGCCACCACCGGCGGCGTGCCCAGGGGCCAGAGCGCAAACAGCGGTTCCAGCGCACCAGGGAACAGCCCCTGGAGAAAAAACATCAGGACACAGCTGGTGATAATCAGCTTGATGGCAGGGGGGTATGCGGAAAAACGCGGGCGCTCCGCCTCCAGGGGATCGTACATGGCAACTTCCTGAGAAAAACCGCGTTCAATATGCGGGGCACGAGCATGGCTTGCAAGCCCCGCGTTGCCGAAAAAGCCGGCAACATGCGAGAATATCCCTTTTGGGTAGGGATCTGAAATGAGCATACTGCTGCGGGAAGAACACGATCACATTCTCACGCTCACACTCCACCGGCCAGAAGCACTCAATGCCCTCAACCGAGAACTGTTGCTGGCGCTGGATGAAGCCTTTGCCGAGGCCGATGACAGGGATGACATTCGCTGTATCGTGCTGACCGGCAGTGGCGACAAAGCCTTTGCCGCCGGTGCGGATATTGAAGAGCTTGCGCAAATGAGCGCCCTGGAAGCGGCCGCTTTCTCCCGGCTCGGCAACCGGATGATGCGCCGCATTGAAACCCTGCGCAAGCCGGTGATTGCCGCGGTCAACGGCTATGCGCTGGGAGGTGGCTGCGAACTGGCCATGGCCTGCCATTTGCGAATTGCCCATGCGCGCGCCCGTTTCGGGCTGCCGGAAATTACCCTGGGGCTGATGCCTGGTTTTGGCGGCAGCCAACGCCTGCCACGGCTGATCGGCAAGGCCCGCGCGCTGGAACTGATGCTCACTGGCCGGCCGGTCAAGGCCGAACAGGCCGTCCAGCTGGGGCTGGCCAACCAGTGCCACCCTGACGAGGATTTTCAGCCAGCCGTGCAAACACTGGCCCGGCAACTGGCAGCCAACGCCACCATGGCCAGCCAGCTGCTGTTGCAAGCGGTGGAAACGGGCATGGACTTGCCCATGGAACATGCCCTGCAAGTGGAGAGCCAGCAGTTTGGCCTTTGCTTTGACCACCCGGATGCCCGCGAAGGTACCCAAGCCTTCCTGCAAAAGCGCAAGCCGCGTTTCCTCTGACCCTTCTTTGCCGCCGGCAGGCAGCGCTTTGCCGGCAGCTTGCCGCATTGGCACATCCCTTGCATCTCTCCCCTTGCCGCCTGGCAAGCGTCAAAGCCTTGACGCAGGATGAGTGGAGTAGAACATGGCAAGAGAAACCATACTGGTGGTGGATGAAGACCCCGCCTTGCGCAAACACACGGCACGGACCCTGCAGGAAGCTGGCTTCATTGTGGAGCAGGCAGAAGACCGCATGCAGGCCAGGGAAAAGGTGGCTGAAAAGCATTACAGCCTGGTCATTGGGCATGACAGCCAGTCGGTCCATTCCCGACGCTCCCTGCTGAAGCAGCTGCACGCACTCAAGCCCGACTTGCCGGTGATTGTGCTGGCGGAATCCCCCACACTGGAGCAGGCGGTCGAAGCCATGCGCTCCGGTGCGGCCGATTATCTGCCCAGGCCGGTAGAACCGAAAAAACTGCTTTCCCGGCTGAAAGTGCTGCTCACCCGCCTGGGACGGGATGAAGATCAGCTGATTGCTGAAGATCCCCGCAGCCAGGAGATTCTGCAACTGGTGCGCCGGGTGGCACTGACCGATGTCACGGTGATGATTTCCGGGCCTTCCGGCAGCGGCAAGGAAGTCATCGCCCGCTACATTCACCAGTATTCGCCCCGCGCACGGGCGCCCTATGTGGCCGTCAACTGTGCCGCCATTCCGGAAAACATGCTCGAGGCCATCCTGTTCGGTCACGAAAAAGGGGCCTTCACCGGTGCCATCGACACCCGTCCCGGCAAATTCGAGCAAGCCCAGGGCGGTACCCTGCTGCTGGACGAAATCTCGGAAATGCCCCTGGGCCTGCAGGCCAAACTGCTGCGTGTGCTGCAGGAAAGGGAAGTGGAACGCATCGGCGGCAAGAAAAGCATTCCACTCAATGTGCGCGTACTGGCCACCACCAACCGCAACCTGAAGCAGGAAGTGCAACAGGGCCGTTTTCGTGAAGACCTGTATTACCGGTTGAATGTGTTTCCGGTTCACCTGCCGCCGCTGGCAGCACGCCCCGGTGACATCCTGCCACTGGCCCAGGCCATGATCCGCCGGCAGGCCGGCAATGTCTACCTCAGCCCGGAGGCCAAGAAAAAACTGCTGCAGCATAACTGGCCGGGCAATGTGCGTGAACTGGAGAATGTGATTCAGCGCGCAATGATTCTCAAAACAGGTGGCATCATTCAGGCCATCGACCTGCACTTCGAAACACTGGAAACCCAACCCCGGCAAGCCACCACCCTGCCCGTTCCGACACCGGAACTGCCTGCCGGTGGCAAGTTGTCCAGCGACCTGAAAATGCAGGAGTTCCAGATGATCCAGCAAACCCTGCAGGCCAATGGCGGCAATCGCAAGCAAACGGCGGAAACCCTGGGCATCAGCCCCAGAACCCTGCGCTACAAACTGGCGCGCATGCGTGAACTGGGCATGAGCATCCCTGGATGAAAACACGGGAGAACCAGCAATGAGCGACATGAACATTCAGGCCGTACTGCAACAGATCCGCAGTGTGTCGGCACGCATCCAGCCACCGGCCAGTGAAACGCCCACCACGGAAAAGGCCCGTGAAAGCTTTGGCAAGTTGCTGGAACAATCGGTACAGGGCATCAACCAGCAACAGCAACAGGCCGAGGCGCTGGCCCGGGCCTGGCAACTGGGCGACCCGAACATCAATCTCTCCGAAGTGATGATCGCCTCGGAAAAGGCCAGCGTTTCCTTCGAGGCAGCCAAACAGGTGCGCAACAAACTCGTGGAAGCCTACCGCGATATCATGAACATGCCACTGTGAGGAAACGATAGATGGCCATGGTCAAGGCAGAAACGCTGGAAAGCACAACCAGCGCCACCCCCGGTAGCCAGCCCCTGGGCGGACTGACCAGCATGCCCTTCCTGCGACAGGTGGGTGCCCTGCTGGGTGTGGCCGCTGCCGTGGCACTGGGTGTGATGATCGTGCTTTGGAGCCGCGAACCCAACTACGCCATGCTCTACAGCACCAGCTCCTCCCGTGACCTGGCACAAATGGTGGAACAGCTGGATCGCATGGCCATCCCCTACAAGCTGGAAGGCAACACCATCCAGGTACCGGCCGATCAGGTACACCGTACCCGCCTGCTGCTGGCCCGGCAGGGGCTGCCGGCATCCACCGAAAGCCTGGGCTATGAACTGCTGGACAAGGAACAGCCTTTCGGCATGAGCCGGATGATGGAGGCCAGCCGCCACAATCGGGCCCTGGAAGGAGAACTGGCGCGAACCATCGCTTCACTGCAAACCGTGCGCAGTGCGCGGGTACACATCGCCACCCCCAAACCCTCCGCCTTCGTGCGCCAGCATCAGAAACCCAGTGCCTCCGTGGTGGTGGAACTGGCCCAGGGAGGCAGCATCGCCCAGGACGATATCCAGGGTATTGTTCACCTGGTGGCCTCCAGCGTGCCGGAACTGGCCCCGGAGCAGGTTACCGTGGTGGACCAGAAAGGCCGCCTGCTGACCCGAAGCAGCAAGGCCGGTGAACTGGATACCGCCAGCGACCGCCTGGCCTACCGCCAGAAAGTCGAGCAACTCTATACCGATCGTGTGCTCAGCCTGCTGCAACCCATTACGGGCGTGGAAGGTGTCCGCGCACAGGTTTCCGCCGAAATCGAATACAAGCGGGTGGAAATGGCCAGTGAAAACTACACGCCCAAACCCGAAGCCATTCGCAGTGAACAAACCCGGGAAGAAAGCCGTACCGGTAACGGTGCCCAGGGGATTCCCGGTGCGCTGACCAACCAGCCACCTCCAGCCGGTGCCACGGGCGAGACTGCCGCCATGAGCAGCCAGGGTGTGCTCAACAGCAGCCGGGAAGCCACCCGCAACTACGAACTGGACAAGACCTACAGCCATGTACAGGTCACACCCGGTGAAATCAAGCGGATCTCTGTTGCCGTCGTGCTCAACCACCGCCTGGGCAAGGATGCCGAAGGCAACCCGGTCGAACAACCCTTCAGTGATGAGGAAATCCAGCAAATCACCCGGCTGGTTCAGGATGCCGTGGGTTATGACCCGGCCCGTGGTGATCAGGTGGTGGTCACCAACCTGCCCTTCAGCCCGAAGGAAGAGGAAGTGGCCCCGCCGCTGCCCATCTGGCAACAGCCCTGGCTGTGGAACTTGTTGCGCCAGTTCATCGGCCCCATGTTATTGTTACTACTGGCCGTCATGGTGCTGCGGCCGGTATTGCGCAACCTGACCACGCCGCCCGCAACCCTGCCGCCTCCGGGGCAGAATACCGACAACCAACCATCACTGACGGCGGAACAGCTGGCACAACTGCCTCCGGAACAGCGCAAGGCCTATGAGGCGGAAGTGAAGCACAGTGGTGAAGGGCATGCCGGTGAAGAAGAAACCGATGATCTGTTGATGCTGGAGGATGAGGAAAGTTACGAAAAACGGCTGGATCGGCTGCGGGATGTTGTCAATGAAAACCCCGCGCGCGCCGCGCAGGTGGTCAAGGGCTGGTTGAACGAAGATGGCTGAAGAAAACGAAGAAGAAATCAAGCTCAGTGGAGATGACAAGTCCGCCATCCTGCTGATGACCCTGGGCGAGCAGGCCGCCGCCGAGGTACTCAAGCACCTGGGCCCCAAGGAAGTGCACCGGGTCGGCACGGCCATGGCCAATCTGGAAAACATCCCCAAGCCCGCGGTCAACGCCGTCATTCGGGAATTTGCCATGGAAGTGGGAGAACAAACGGCACTGGGTGTGAACTCCGATTCCTACATCCGCAAGGTGCTGGTGGATGCCCTGGGTGAAGGCAAGGCCTCCGGGCTGGTGGACAAGATTCTCCTCGGGCGCAACTCCAAGGGGCTGGAAGCCTTGAAATGGATGGATGCCCGTGCCGTGGCCGATGTCATTCGCCACGAACACCCGC
>JALWTZ010000009.1 GCA_026993285.1 Lysobacterales bacterium
TATGGATCAGGAAACACTCGTCATGAAAGCACGTATGCAATTGTTATTGATACTGCTGGTATTTTTCCTGCCGGTGCTGCTGGCCATCTGGCTGAATGGCTGGTGGAAACCCTCTTCGACCAAAAATCACGGTGAACTGGTCCAGCCTGTTCGTCACCTGACCGATTTTGTGGTGCCGAATGGAGCAGGGCAGCAGATTCGCGAAAAGGATGAACGGGGCCATTGGTTGTTGGTACAGGCCATAGATGCTGACTGCGATGCGGATTGCAAGAATATTGCACAACTGCTGCGCAAGCTGCATGTGGGGTTGGGTGAAAAGGCTTACCGGGTGAGACGAATTGCCTGGCTGACACCTACGAGTGCAACCGTACTGCCTGACGCCTACCCCGATCCATTACGTTATATCTGGCCGAACGAGCAATCCATGAAAGCGGCCAGCCAGGAGGTCTTGCAGGATACGGATGGTCACGAAATTCTGCTGGTGGATCCACGCGGCTATATCGCCCTGCGTTATCCGAGAGGCTTTGATATCCATGGGCTGCGCAAGGACCTGAACCGCTTGCTGACCTATGCCAAGGAAGATGAACTGACTGAAATACCACAAGAGAATACACCATGAGAAAACTGGCCATTGCCGTAACCCTGTTGGCTTTTGTCGTCATTATGCTGGGCGCCTTCGTGCGACTGTCCCACGCCGGACTGGGTTGCCCGGACTGGCCCGGTTGCTATGGACATCTGGACTGGCCGGCAGAACAGCATGAAATCGAACAGGCCAATGCCGCCTTTCCGGAACGCCCGGCCGAGCCGCAGAAAGCGTGGAAGGAAATGGTTCACCGCTATCTGGCCGGTACCCTGGGCCTGCTGATCTTTAGCCTGGTAGTGCTGAATTTTCGCCGCCCACCCGGCGAGCGGCAAACCCCGCTGGTACTGACACTGGCCGCAGTGGTCATTTTCCAGGCGTTGTTGGGCATGTGGACCGTAACCCTGCTGCTCAAGCCACTGGTAGTCAGCGCCCATCTGCTGGGAGGCATGCTGACCTTGTCCCTGTTGACCTGGCTGGTCATCCGGCTGGGTGGAGAGCGTAGCCAAAGCCTGCCTGCAGGCGGGCAACTGGCGCGTATTGCCTTGCTGCTGGTATTCCTGCAGATCGCTCTGGGCGGGTGGACATCGGCCAACTATGCGGCACTGGCCTGCCCGGACTTCCCCCAATGCCAGGGGCAATGGTTGCCGGAAACCGATTATGGTGAAGCCTTTGTTCTCTGGCGTGGCCTGGGCATTGATTATGAAGGTGGCGTGCTGGATACCCCGGCCCGTACAGCCATACATTTCACCCATCGTCTGGGTGCCGTTCTGGTATTGCTGGTGGTGGGCTGGCTGGCACTGCGAATGCGCCGTGGTGAAACCGTGGAGCGTCGCTGGGGCACCCTGTTGCTGGCAGCGCTGCTGTTGCAGTGGGCGCTGGGTATTGGCAATGTGGTGATGGGGCTGCCATTATTTGTAGCCGTATTGCACAATGGCGGCGCAGCCCTGCTTCTTTTTATCCTGGTGAATATCAATGCACGCAGAAACCCTCAACGCCGCTTTTCGTGAACATTGGCGTGATTACCTGGAGCTGACCAAGCCCAAGGTCATTCTGCTGATTGTCTTTACCGCTCAGGTAGGCATGTTGCTGGCCGTGCCTGGGGCACCAGACTGGCTGCGCTTCTTGATGGCCAGCCTGGGGATTGGTCTGGCCTCGGCGGCCTCGGCGGCCGTCAATCATTTTGTTGACCAGAAAATCGATGCCATCATGGCCCGTACCCAGCACCGGCCTGTCGCCCAGGGCAAACTGGGTGCCGTGCAGGTACTGGGCTTTGCGGCCCTGTTGTGCGTGGCCGGCATGGCCATCCTGCTGGTGTTTACCAACGCACTGACCTCCTGGCTGACCTTTCTTTCCATGATTGGCTATGCCGTCATCTATACCCTGTTTCTCAAGCGGGCCACGCCGCAGAATATTGTCATTGGCGGTGCGGCCGGAGCAGCCCCGCCACTGCTGGGCTGGGTGGCCATGACCGGTCAGTTGCATCCGTGGGCCTTTCTGCTGTTTCTGATCATTTTTGTCTGGACACCGCCCCATTTCTGGGCGCTGGCCGTGTATCGGCGTGATGATTACGCCAGAGCGGACATCCCCATGTTGCCGGTTACGCACGGGGTGGAATGCACCTGCTGGCAGATCGTGCTGTATACCGTATTGCTGGCCCTGGTGACACTGCTGCCCTTCCTGACCGGCATGAGCGGTTTCTTCTACCTGTTCGGCACGCTGGTGCTGAACGCGGGTTTTCTCGCTTATGCCATTCGGCTGGCACGCACCCGTGATGAGCTGGTGGCCCGTTCCATGTTCGCCTATTCCATTACCTATCTGATGGTGCTGTTTGCCCTGTTGCTGATCGATCACTATCTGCCAGCCGTGCGCTGGGTCAGTATTGCCATGCAGGCCTGATCAGCTTACCAGCCGTTCGGCCAGCAATTCCGCCCAGTGGCGCACGGGTGGCCCGTTCGGGTCCTGTAGTTGTAACAGACAGCCAATATTGGCGGTGCTGATGGCATCGGCTTCCACGGCCTGCAGGGCTTGTCTGCGTGCCTGGCCCAATGCCTGGGATATCCTGCCCTGCAGCAGGGTGTAGGTACCGGCCGCACCACAGCAGAGGTGACTGTCCCGGGCCAGCAGAACCTGATAACCGGCTCGGCTCAGCAGCTGCGGAATGGTTTCCGGCTGACGTAATCCATGCTGCAGGGTGCAGGGTGGATGCCAGGCCACTACCGGGCCGCCGGTCGGGCCATCCGGCATTTCGGGCAGCACCTTCACCAGCCATTCATCCAGACCCATGACCTGCCGCAGAATGTCGGCGAGATCGTCTGGGGCCTGTTCGCCCAGCAGTTGCGGATAGTGACGAATTTCCAGAAGACAGGCCGAAGAAAGCAGGAGAATGGCCTCGGCACCTTGTGCAAGAGCCGCCTGCCACTGCAGCACATTGTTCAGGGCACGGGTTTTGGCGGCTTCAGCCTGGTCCAGATGGTGCTCCACGGCACCACAGCACTGCTCCTTGGGAAGATAGCGAACGGCGTGACCGCGGGCATGAATCAGTTGCCGGGCGGCCTGGTGGGCACTGCCCATCAGGGTGGATTCCACACAGCCCTGAAACAGTACCACATGCTTTTGTGCCGGAGGTTTTGTGGGCAGCTTGGCAGTGTGCCAGTGGCAGGGCAGATGATGTGCAAGTCTTTTCGGTAACAGCGGGCGCAGCACACGGGCGACAGAGAAAGCCATGCGGTTGAGGCGACGGTGGGGCAGCCAGAATGCCAGCATCCGCCGCAGCCAGCGTTCGTGCCAGGGCCGTCGTACATGCTGGCTGAGGTGCTGTTTGCCGATTTCCAGCAATCGTGTATAGCGTACGCCCGATGGACAGGTGGTTTCACAATTGCGACATTGCAGGCAGCGATCCAGGTGTTGCAAGGTCGTAAGGCTGGCCGGTTGCCCTTCCAGGGCCTGTTTGATCAGGTAGATGCGCCCGCGCGGTCCGTCCAGTTCGTCACCCAGCAATTGATAGGTGGGGCAAGTAGCGGTGCAAAAGCCGCAGTGCACGCAACTGCGCAGTATGGCGTTGGCTTCCTGCCCTTCCGGGCTTTGCCGCAGGGCTTCAGGTAGACGGGTTTGCATGAGCGGCTTCCCGATTCGGGTTGTTGCGGAACACGCCCGCCGGATCGAAGGCCTGTTGCAGCCGGTGTACAACGGCGGCGCGGGCCGCGGGCAGGGGCACGGGCCCGGTGACCGGCCAGGGCTGCAGCCAGCCGCCGGCTTTCTGAACCTGTTGCTGCAGGGCGGCCTGCGGCATGTCCGTGGCCAGCCAGAGCAGCCGGCCACCCCAGTCCAGTAGCGCATCATTGGCGGTATCGAGCCAAGTGCGGTAGGTGGGTACATCCAGTGCCGGCAGCAGGATGCGGTACAGGGGCCGTTGCCGGTAGATGGGGCATTGCAGGCTTTCGTGGCGGGCCCAGAAACCCGCGTCTTCCTCGGCACCCGGCAGATCGGCAGCCTGTTGCACACCCGCCGGCAGGCCCTGCAAACGCAGATAAAAACGGCCCTGATACCAGGCCAGCCCGGTCAGCGGTGCCTGCTGCAAATGGTGTCGCAGCGAGGGCAGTTCTTCCAGTGGTGCATCCAGCCGCAGGTGCAGACCGTGCTGAGGGGCCGGGCGGGTACGCAGGCTGACTTCCAGAATCGGCCCGAATCGCCCCCAGGCGCCGGTTTGCAGGCGGGAAAGGTCGAAACCGGCCACATTCTTCATTACCCGTCCACCGAAGGTGAGCAACTGGCCCTGACCGTTGAGCATGGCCACGCCCAGCACGGCACCGCGTACATCGCCCAGCCACGGCCGGGCCGGGCCGTTGAAGCCTGTGGCGACGATACCGCCCACGGTGCGCGTCGGGTGGGTTTGCAGAGCCGAGCAAGCCGGGATCTGGCCCTGTTCTTCCAGTACCTGCAGCAGGGTTTGCCAGGTTGTGCCACTACGAACGGTGATGGCCAGTTCGCCGGGGTCATACTCCACCACGCCCTGCCAGCCGGAAAGGTCCAGGCATGGGTTTGTGGCAGCACCGCACAGGCCCAGGCTGTTGTTGCCTTGTATGCCCAGTGCTTGCCCCTGTTGGCCGGCTGCCTGAATGCGTGCGGCCCAGTCCCTGATGCGCGGGTCCATCAAAAACGCTCCAGATCGGGAAAAGGCAGTTGCCCATGATGGACATGCATGGCACCCAGTTCGGCACAGCGGTGCAGGCTGGGAATGGCCTTGCCGGGGTTGAGACGACCTTCCGGGTCCAGGGCGGTCTTGACGGCGTGCATCTGATTCAGCTCGGCTTCGGTAAACTGTTCACACATGCCAGCCAGTTTTTCGATACCGACGCCATGCTCCCCCGTGATGGTGCCCCCGGCCTCGATACAGGCACGGAGGATTTCACCACCCATGTGCTCGGTGCGCTCCAGTTCGCCCGGCTGGTTGGCATCGTAGAGAATCAGCGGGTGCAGATTGCCATCTCCGGCATGGAAGACATTGGCGACGGCCAGACCATAGGCCTCGGAGAGTTCCCGGATACGCGCCAGCACTTCCGGCAGGCGCTTGCGCGGAATGGTGCCGTCCATGCAGTAATAGTCCGGGGCCAGTCGGCCCACGGCGGGAAAGGCGGCCTTGCGCCCGGCCCACAGCCGCTGACGCTGGGCCTCATCGCGCGCGGTTTGCAGCTGGGCCATGCCCTCCCGCAAGGCAATGGCCTCGATCTGGGCCATTTGTGCTTCCACTTCGGAATCACAGCCATCCACCTCCACCAGCAGCAGGGCCTGGCAGTCCGGATAACCCGCCTGGCTGTAGGCTTCGGCGGCTTCGATGGCCAGCCGGTCCATCATTTCCAGCCCGGCCGGCAGCAGTCCGGCCGCGAGGATGGCACCCACGGTACGGGCGGCATCCTCGTTATGATCGAAGGCCAGCAGCATCACCCCGGTGGCTTCCGGTCTGGGCAGTAACCGTACGGTGACTTCGACCACGATTCCCAGCAGCCCTTCCGAGCCGGTAAACAGGGACAGCAGATCCGGGCCGGGTTGTTCCAGCAGGGCGGGGCCAATCTCCAGCAATTGCCCCTGGCTGTCCAGTACCTTGAGACCCAGCAGGTTGTGTACGGTGAGACCATATTTGACGCAATGCACCCCGCCGGAGTTTTCCGCCACATTGCCACCGATGGTGCAGGCGATCTGGGAGGAAGGGTCGGGTGCATAGAACAGACCGTGGGGCGCGGCTGCCTGGGAAATCTGGATGTTGCGCACACCCGGCTCCACGGTCGCGGTTTGCTGTTCGGGGTCCAGCGCCAGAATACGGTTCAGGCGGGCCAGGCTCAAGACCAGTGCGCCGGCTTCGGGCAGGGCGCCACCGGCCAGGCCGGTACCGGCACCACGAGCGATCACTGGTACACCGTGCTGGTGACAAATGGCCAGAGCCTGTGCCACCTGCTCGCGATTACGGGGCAGGGCAACGGCGGAGGGCAAGCGACGATAGACCGACAGCCCGTCACATTCATACGGAGCCAGTGCCTCCGGCTTGGTCAACAGATCCTCACCCAGCAGCGCCTGCAATGCTTGCTGGCAAGCCGGGGGTAGGGGAACTTGTTCGTTGGAGATATTCAATTGTCTTCGCTCAAGCCGTAGTGTTTGTGATTGTGCAAATGAGAATCAATCCCATTCTGGAGCCTGAAATGACCACTGCCAAGACCCCTGTTTCCTTCAATCCACCCGTGCGTACCCTGATGGGCCCCGGCCCATCCGATGTGCACCCGCGTGTACTACAGGCCATGGCACGGCCCACCATCGGGCATCTGGACCCGGCGTTCATCCGCATGATGGATGAAATCAAGCAGATGTTGCAATACGCCTTTCGGACAGAAAACGCCATGACCATGCCCATATCGGCCCCGGGTTCGGCGGGCATGGAAGCCACCTTCGTCAACCTGATGGAACCGGGCGATACGGTGATCGTATGCCAGAACGGCGTCTTTGGCGGGCGCATGAAGGAGAACGTGCTCCGTTGTGGCGCCACCCCGGTGATGGTGGAAGACCCCTGGGGCCGGGCGGTGGATGTGGACAAGGTGGAGCAGGCCCTGAAGGCACACCCGGAAGCCAGCGTGCTGGCCTTCGTGCATGCCGAAACCTCCACCGGCGCCCGCTCCGATGCCGAAGCCCTGTGCAACCTGGCACGGGAACACGGTTGCCTGACCATCGTGGACGCGGTGACTTCCCTGGGAGGGTGTGAGCTGGAAGTGGATGCCTGGGGCATCGATGCCATCTACTCGGGCAGCCAGAAATGCCTGTCGGTGGCACCGGGGCTTTCTCCGGTCAGCTTCAGCGAGCGGGCGCTGGAGAAGGTGCGCAATCGCAAGCATCCGGTACAAAGCTGGTTTCTGGACCTGAACCTGGTCATGGGCTATTGGGGCACGGGTGCCAAGCGTGCCTACCACCACACGGCGCCGGTCAATGCCCTGTATGGCCTGCATGAAGGGCTGGTGATGCTGATGGAAGAAGGCATCGAAAACGCCTGGGCACGCCACCAGCGCAATCATCTGGCGCTGAAGGCCGGGTTGGAGGCCATGGGCCTGCGTTTTGTGGTACCGGAAAGCGAACGCTTGCCACAGTTGAACGCCGTACACATTCCCGAGGGTGTGGACGATGCCACCGTTCGCGGTCGCCTGCTGAGCGATTTCAATCTGGAAATCGGTGCCGGCCTGGGGGACTTGGCCGGCAAGGTCTGGCGTATCGGCCTGATGGGTTATGCCAGCCGCCGCGGCAATGTACTGTTCTGCCTGTCGGCGCTGGAAAGCATTCTGGTGGAAATGCAGGCGCCCATCGAGAAGGGTGTGGCCGTTTCGGCCGCCATGGCGGTATTGGGCGAAGGCTAAAGCCCAGCCCGTGGCCATCTGGCCACGGGCTGGCCGTTCACACTGACCCCGCCATGGACGATTCCACGCGGGGTTTTATCTAGCCTGTTCATACAAACCGGGCAGCACCTGTGTTTTCGAATGTGGGTGCGCTTCGGGTGCCGGCAGGCCTTTTTGCAGCAGGCGGATCAGGGTTTCGGCAGTCCATTGGCTCTGGGGCTGGAATCGTGCCTGTTCCAGCGCGCGGATTTCTTCCGCCAGTTTTGTGTCCCGCAATTGTGCCGCCAAGGCACCCAGATTGGTGACCGCATAGCCTTCAGCCTGCGCCCAGTGCAGCAGGGCATTGTGCATGGCAGTCCAGTCACCACTGGCGGCGGCCTGTTGCCAGGCCTTGCGTGCCTGACGGGTATCGGGCCGGTTTGGGCTCTGTGAGCGGTTATCGGGCGGCTTGCGGGCACAGCGTTTCAGGCAAAAGAGCACATTGGCGGCCCAGCCCAGCAACAGCAACAAGGCAATCCACGGCCAGACCCAGGCCGGCAGGCCGGCGGTGCGTTCATTGCCGTTGGCCATCGGCTGCTTGTTGACGGTTGGGGCCTGTGGGTGCTCTGCTACTGTCGGGGAAGGGGCCGTTTCACCGTTGCTAGAGGCGGTCGTGCTGTTGGGCACGGGGGGCGTTGTCCCTTGCCCGGTGGCAGCGACTACTCGCAACGTGCGTGCCGGCAGGCGGGCGTATTCCAGTTGATTGGTTTCGGTATTCCACCAGGGGATGGCGATCTCCGGCAGGGTGACGGTACCGGGCCGATTGGGCACCAGGGCAATTTTCTGGGTCTTGCGGCTTTGCATGCCCTGCTTGCCTGCGGTTTCGTCACTGGCTGGCTGGTCAGGATAGGCCGACAGGCCATCGACCTGTGGTATCGGCAGGTCTGGCAGTTGGGCCGCCAGCAGGCCGTTGGCCTTGAGTACCAGCGTACGGGTAATGGGTTCCCCGGCCTTGAAAGTTTGCTGTTCCGGAAAGTCTTCCCAGAGTTCCAGGCGTTTGGCCGGTAGCCAGGCCGCGCCTTTCGGGTAGTTGGCGGGCTTGGGCCGGACTTCCAGGGTGATGGGCTGGCTGCGCCGGCGGATGGCACGGCCCTGATCGAAAAACCGGTTCATGCTGCTCTGGGTGGCAATGCGCCCCTGGAAGCTCAGCGCGGGCAGGGTGAGCGTGCCGCTTTTCTGCGGGAACAGGGCATAGTGGCGTTCCACCACACCATAGCGTGTGCCGTTGCGCCGGGTTTCGTAACGGGTATCGTTCTTGCCCAACCGCTGTACCATCCAGTCGTCACCAGCCGGTTCATCCAGGCTGCCGTCCAGCAGGCTGACCGCGTGAAACAGGCGCACGGTCACCTTGACTTGTTGCTGTACATAGGGGGTTTTCGGTTCAGCTTCCACTTCAATGAATACCGTATCGGCCTGCCCCTTGGGCATCTGGCTGGCAGGCAGCACCTGTACAGGGATGGCTTCGGTCACATAGGGGCCTACCCGCAACGGGGGAATCACCAGCTTGCCGGAACGGATGGGTTCCAGCTGGATGCGCCATTCCATTTCCATGCTGGCATCACCGTTGATGATCTGCATGCGGGTGGAGGTGCTGGTGCCCAGTACGGCGAAATCGTCCCGCAGGGGCGCGAGATCGGGCTCATGGGCGCGGGCCTTGCCGTTCAGGGTAATGGTCAGGGTCAGGCTTTCTCCGAAATAGAGCTGGTCGCGATCCACCTGTGCCACTGCCGTGCTGGCAGCCTGTACCTGGCCAATCGCCCAGAACAGCAGCGTCAACATGAGGGCAATACGGGGTATGCGTTTTACCATGGCTGTTCTTCCTGTGGTTGTTGCTTGCGCTGGCTGTACTGGTAGAGAAACTTGCGCCGCAGCAGGCCGCCGGGGTCGTCCGGCACCTGTCGCAGCCATTGTTCCAGCGCCTGTCGTTCCTCTTCAGTCAATGGGTCTTCTTCCGGCCTGGCCCGTTGCTGAGAGGCCGCTTTGGACTCCTCACCCTTATCCTGCCGGGCCTGCTGTTGGTCCTTTTGCTGGTTCTGT
>JALWTZ010000010.1 GCA_026993285.1 Lysobacterales bacterium
AAGAAAAGCCTGGCCCGAATGCATCATGGCCCTTCCTGCCCTTCCACCGCCCGCAGGGTGACGAATTCCAGCGAACGCCGCCCACCGCGGCTGTCCCAGAACACGGTCAGCCGTACCTGCAGCAATTGCAGGTTGCCGCCGCTGTTTTCCTGCCATTCGAGCTGTACCGGGTCGGCCTGCAGCGACCAGCTGTAACGGTCATCGAAACGGCCGTTCTCGCTACCGGGCTCCAGTGTCTCGCCCACACCCAGGGTATCCAGTTTGTTTTCCGCCCACAGGGTGGCCTCGGTGTATTCCCGCGCGCGCAGGGTATTGCGCATGGATTGGGTGGCCCCCTGCAGAATCAGGGCGAACCCTAGGGAAAAGAGCAGCAGGGCAATGATGATCTCCAGCAGGGTAAAGCCCCGGTTTCGCTCAGCCATCGCTGCGTTCCATCCAGATTTCCCCGGTCAGCCAGATGACATGCAATGTCCAACTGCGTTCCCCTGCCCTGAGCACAATCCGGCCACCGGTGGAGGCACCGTCGGGGAAGAAGCGGATATTGCCCCGGCTGTCACCCACCAGCTCGCTTTCGGCAGTGAGCAGCTCCACATCCAGCTTGTCGGGAATTTTCTTTTCTTTCTTGCCGGCAGCCTTCCAGGTTTTCTTGCCGGTATCCACGGTGAAGACGGTTTCCTTGTGCTTGAGGATGGCCTGGGCACGGGTATAACGCAAACCGGCCAGCATGTCCCGCCCGGTGGCACTGATCCTGGCGCCACCAATGGAACGGGCATAGCCCGAGCCCACCACGGCGGCCATCAAGGCCACCAGCACCAGTACGACGATGATTTCCAGCAGGGTAAAGCCCGTGGAACGGGTGGAGTTCATGCGGCTGGCCTGCTGTTCATGCCTTACTCCCAGGAAGTGATATCCCGGTTGCTGCCTTCACCGCCGGGGGCACCGTCCGCGCCGTAGGAGACGATATCATAGTCTCCGTGCTGGCCCGGCTGGGTGTATTGGTAGGGATTGCCCCATGGGTCCTTGAGGGCATTTTCCTTGATGTAGGGGCCATTCCAGTTGCTGGTTCCGGAACCGGAGATCAGGTCCTGCAAACTGTTGGGCATGCGGCCGGTATCCAGATAGTAGGTTTCCACTGCCATGCCCAGCCGGTCGATCTGTGCCTTGGCGGCCTTGGCTTGACCACTCTTGAGTTTGCCCAGCAGCTTGGGGGCCACCAGCCCACCCAGCAGGGCGATCAATACCAGCACAATCATGATTTCCACCAGGGTAAAGCCGCGCTGTTTTCTGCCAGCCCATTGCTTGTCTTGTTTCATCCTCTGTTCCTCACAAGTCGATTTAAACCACAATATCGTTGACGCTGATGATGGCCAGAATAATGGACATCACGATCACGCCAATCAGTACCGCCAGGCCGATGATCAGCACCGGCACCAGAACGGAGAGCATGCGCTCCACGGCCAGCTGTACTTCATCGTCGTAGGTGTTGGCCACCTTGTCCAGCATGCTTTCCAGCTTGCCGGTTTCCTCGCCTACCTGAATCATCTGCAGGGCAAGACGCGGAAAATGTCCGTTCTTGCTCAGGCTGGGAGCCAGCATGCCACCCTTTTTGACCGCTTCCGCCGCCTCGGCCACATCATCGGCCATCACGGTATTGCCCAGTACCTTGCGGCCGATGGACAAGGCCGTCAGCATGGCCACGCCGTTTTCCAGCAGGGTAGACAATGTACGGGCCAGGCGCGCCATTTCCAGCCGGGCCAGCAAATCTCCCAACAAGGGCATCCTGAGAAAGAAGGCATCCCACTTGCGCCGGGCCTGTGGATCCTGCATCTGGCTCTTGCCCCATAGCCACAAGGCCACAACCGCTGGCAACATCACCCACCACCAGTGCTGGACGAAGCCGGCCACGGCCAGGACCATGCGGGTGATGCCAGGCAACTCACCGCCCATTTCATCGAACAATGGTGCGAACTGTGGCACCACAAACACCAGCAACAGCACCACGGAACCGATGGCCATCAGCAACAGCAAAGACGGGTAGATCAGCGCCGAGGTCACATTCTGTTTCAGTGCGTGCGCCCGTTCCTGGTAGTCCGCCAGTCGGGTGAGGGTCTTGTCCAGCGCGCCACTGAGCTCGCCGGCGCGAACCATATTGATGTACAGGCGATTGAACACGCCATGGCGGGCCTGCATGGCATCCGCCAGTGAGTTGCCTTCGCGCACTTCTTCACGAAGGTCGTGAATCAGCCGGCGCATCGGTTCCTCTTCCGCCAGTTCCTCCAGCACCTGCAGGGAACGATCCAGCGGCATGCCGGCGTTGATCAGGTTGCTCAACTGCTGGGTAAAACGCAACAGGTCAGCGGATTTGGGGCGGTGCCTGTGCTGCAACAGGCGTTCCAGGGAAAAGCCGCTGCCTGCCGGTGCCGCTTCGATGGGCATGTGGCCGGCTTGTTGCAGGCGAGCGATGACATCCTGTTCACTGGCCGCTTCCATGTCTCCCTGAAGGGTTTCTCCCTGGGCGTTGATGGCCTTGTAGCGAAACAGCGGCATCTCAGGCGTCCTTGGTCACGCGCATGACTTCTTCCACCGTGGTGATACCCTGCACACTCTTGGCCAAACCATCCTCGTACATGGTGAGCATGCCCTCGGCGCGGGCCTGTTCGGCAATTTCACCGGCGGTGGCCTGGCGCATGACCAGGCGGCGGATTTCATCACTCATGGTGAGGAATTCCAGAATGGTGCTACGGCCCAGATAGCCGTTGGGGGAGCGCTCTGAGGGTATGGGGCGGTAGAGCTTGACCGGACGCTCGTCGGTAAAACGCTCCAGCCCCAATTCCTGCACGACTTCCGGCAGGGCCTCGTAGGGTTCCGCGCTTTCCGGGTCCAGCTTGCGTACCAGCCGCTGGGCCAGAATGCCATTGATGGTGGAGGTCAGCAGGTAGTCTTCCACACCCATGTCCAGCAGACGGGTCAGGCCACTGGCGGCATCGTTGGTATGAATGGTGGACAGCACCAGGTGGCCGGTCAGGGCCGATTGAATGGCGATACGGGCGGTTTCCAGGTCGCGGATCTCACCGATCATGATGATGTCCGGGTCCTGACGCACGATGGCCCGCAGGGCATTGACAAAATCCAGTCCGATCTGCGGCTTGGCCTGAATCTGGTTGATGCCTTCCAGCTGGTATTCCACCGGATCTTCCACGGTGATGATCTTGCGTGCCGGTGTATTGAGCATCTGCAGCGCGGTATAGAGCGTAGTGGTCTTGCCCGAGCCGGTGGGGCCGGTGACCAGAATGATGCCATGGGGCTTGTCCAGCTCTTTCTTGAACCGTTGCAATACCTGGGGTGAAAAACCCAGCCGTTCGAAATCGAAGACCACCGATTCCCGGTCAAGGATCCGCATCACCACCGACTCGCCGTGGGCAGTGGGCACGGTGGAGACCCGCAGATCCAGCTCCTTGCCCTGTACCCGGGTCATGATGCGCCCATCCTGGGGCAGACGCCGCTCGGCGATATTCAGCCGGGCCATGATCTTCACCCGGCTGATAACCGCCGCGGTGGAGCTGGATGGCGGTGATTCCACCTCTTCCAGCACGCCGTCGATGCGATAACGCACCTTGAGACGGTTTTCAAACGGTTCGATATGAATATCGGAGGCACGGGATTCCACCGCCCGCTGGATGATCAGGTTCACCAGGCGAATGACCGGCGCTTCCGAGGCCAGGTCGCGCAGGTGTTCGACATCTTCCTCCCCTTCGGGCACGCCATCCAGATCATCGACAATCTCGCCCATGGCCGAGCGGCCGCCACCGTAAAGTTTTTCGATGGCGCCTTCCAGCTCGGAGTAAACGGCCACGCCGGCTTCCAGCTTGCGGCCCATGGCCCATTCCAGTGACTGCAAAAGAAAAGGGTCATAGGGCTCGGCCATGGCCACCTGCATGGCCTCGTCAGTAACAGACAATGGCAGGACACCATTTTCCTTGAGGAAACGATAAGGCAGATCGACCGCTTCCAGTGGTGTATCGGGAAAATCTTCCGTCTGGATCAGGGGCAATTCGAACAAACGGGCGATACCCTCGGCCAGGTCCTTCTCCGACAACAGGCCCAGACGCACCAGCATGACCGGCAGGGAGGTACCGCCCGGCTGGTGAATGCGCTCGGCCTTGCGCAGATCTTCCTCACGCAGCTTGCCCTGCTCCACCAGCCAGTGGCACAGGCGCTCATGTGGCTGCTGCGTGCTGTTATCCACAGCTTGCGGGATTTCCATTGTCGGACTGACCTCTTGCGTTGGTTCCGGCTACAACAAGCCGGCTATTGTAGCGGAATGTTTCCACCCACCCATAAACAAATGCCATGTACCGGCCCAGGTAACTTTTGCCGCTTTTCATTCAATGACTTATTTGCGATACTTCATGAAAGGTCTGACACACTGGCGACAAGCGCTTGTGTCCTATGGCATTCAAACCGTCAACTGACCTGATATTCGGGGCCATGGCCCTCCTGTAGCACTGTGACCATACCCAAGGCCGGGGGTTCAAGATGAATTTGCGCAAAACCATTCTCTTTTCACTGCCTGTGCTATTGTCAAGCACCGTCTGGGCCAATGCTCAACTCGGCCCACTGTTACAACAGAAGCTTGCCAGTGGGCTGAAAGGCGAACAGGCCATTCAGGTCGCCATCCGTACCCATGGTACTGCACTGCCCGGGCTGAAAAAGGTGGAGGCGCAAGGCGGTGCCTGGCTGCAGCTGACCTTGCCGGCCAGTGAGATCCGATCCCTGGCAAAACTGCCCCAGGTCGAAATGATCCGCCTGCCCTACCGGGCACATGCCAAGGCCGTGGTTTCCGAAGGCGTTGCCGTAACCCATGCCGATGCACTCCATGCCCAGGGCACGACTGGCCAGGGTGTACGCATTGCCGTATTGGATGTGGGCTTTGCCGATTATGCCCAGCATCTGGGCGAAGAACTGCCGGCACAGGTGGGGGTGAAGAACTTCAATTCACTGAACTTCGAAACCACGGTTCACGGCCGGGCAGTAGCGGAAATCGTGCATGACATGGCCCCGGATGCCGACCTGACCCTCGTCGCTTTCGGTACCGATGTGGAGTATCTGCAAGCCATCGACTGGCTGAAAAGCCAGAATCCGCCCTTTGATATCGTCACCGCATCCATCGGTTTCGACAATATCGGCCCGTTGAACGGCCTTTCCGAAATCACCCAGGCCGCCGACAGTCTTGCGGATGTGGGCACGCTTTATTTCAATGCCGCCGGCAATGAACAGCAACAGTATTGGTCCGGCCTGTTCAATGACCCGGATGGTAACGGCTGGCACAATTTCTCCGGTGATGACGAACGCTTCAAGGTGGAACTGAACAAGGTGGAACCCTTCCAGATTATCCTCAACTGGGATGACTGGGGCAGCGATCCCATCCACCCGCAGGCCAGCCAGGACTATGACCTCTATCTCTGGTGCCCGGATACCACCGAATTTACCGAGGCAACCGCCTGCCAGATTTCCAACGGCATACAGAACGGTGGCAGCATGAGCGTACCGCTGGAAATCATCGAAACGCCCTCGCCCAAGGGCGGTGCCTACTACGTGGGCATCAAGCGCAGTGGTGGCAGTGATAACCGCCTGCTGCGCATGTCCTTCTTCAATGAAGCCGGTATTTTCGGCCTGGAATACCGTGTGCCGGACAGCACCCTGTCGCATCCGGCTGATGGTTTCAACGTGATTGCAGTTGGTGCCTACCAGTACACGGATGTGGCCAATGATGTGGACCCGGAAATTCTTGCCGATGATCCAATATGGAACTATTCCGACTGGGCCTATGATCTGCCGCCGGAATATTTCTCCTCCCTCGGACCCACCTGGGACGGCCGCCACAAGCCCGACCTTTCCGCCCCGGATGGCGTCAGTACCGATGGCTATGGCGAGGAAGGGTTCTACGGCACTTCCGCTGCCACACCGCATGTGGCCGGTGCTGCGGCGTTGCTGTTGTCCCAGAATCCTGCGCGCAGCAACCAGGAAATCTACGATCTGCTTTTGGGCACGAGCATGGATGTGGAGCCACTGGGCATGGATGATGCTCACGGCGCCGGCAGGCTGGATCTGAATGTGGCCGCCGTCAACCCATGGATTTCACCCAAGACCACGGTCTGGCACAACCCCGGGCAGAACGGGCACGGCTTCTCGGTTTTGCAGGAAGGCAACCGCATGGTGGTGCTGTGGTATTTCTATGACAAGAACGGAGACCCGGCCTGGTTGCTGGCCGCCGGCGAAATGAATGGATCCGTGCTGGATACCGACCTCTACCACTTCACCGGGCCGGCCATGGGCATGCAGGGCATGACGGCCCAACTATTTGATGCCGCCGGTTCCACGGTCGATGCCTCCGTAGCCGGCCACATTCGCTTTGCATTCCGCGAGGACGGACGCAAGGCGGATGTCAGCATTCGCCTGGATGGTGATGACTTCCTGGCCGCCATGGACGATACCGTCACCGTCGAGCCACTGCTGCATGCGCCGGCGGCCACCAACGACAACATGCCCTATATCACCGAGTTTACCGGCCTGTGGAACAACGCCAACGAGAATGGCCATGGCTTCTTCATTTCCAAGCAGGGGCGCATTCACAGCCCGGACCATTATTTCTGGCCCACCGATGACAGCGCCATTTTCTGGTACAGCTATGACCCCAATACTACGGATGCACGCTGGTGGCTGGGCAGTGGCGCTACCGGCATCAACAATGATTACAACCTGGCCGGCGACGGTCTGGGCGAGTATCCCATCAAGAAGTTTTTCCTGGACCGCCCTGTCAGCGATGGTGATCGCCTGGACGATATTTTCTCCATCGATCTCTACCCGGTGAAGACCACTCGCCAGGGCGGTATTGAATTCCACGGCCTGTACCAGGGAGAACTGAATGGCTACTACCACTACAGCCCCTTCCATGTGGAACTGCCGCTGAGCAACATGGTGCAATACCACCTGAACTGAAACAACGAGGCCCGGTCGGTCATGCCGGGCCTCGTTTCATTCACTCCGAGTATTGCGCTCATTCTCCGTCGCGATACGGCGAGATAATCTGTTCCACGAAAGCACGATTCATCAGCACCCAGGTGGCGATGGGCACCACGCCGGGGAGAATCAGATAGCCGGTCTGGTACATCAGGGCAATGACATCGGGAATGAAGATGCTGTCGGCCAGCGCCTGCTGGCCCGGCGGGCCCATCTTGAAGGCCAGGTCCTTGAGCAGCTCGGCAAACACGCCAAAGCCCTGGGCCAGCAGCACCAGCGACCAGCCGATCATCAGCTGCTTCACTCGCTGAGCGGCGGTCAGGGGCGTGGACATCACCAGCGCCAGCAGCAGCGGGATGCCGTAACCATAGATCATCGGGTTAACCGACAGCACGAACACCGCCTGCTTGCCGCCGGCCACGGCCGTGGCATCCAGCAGGGTGTCGAATTCCAGCAACTTGCCGGTCTGCACCACTTCGTTGAATACCTCGGGCAGGGCCAGATGTGCCAGTGCCGCGGCGATCTTGCCGACCGGCAACACGAATACGCTGCCGAACAGAAACCAGAGAAAAAAGCCCAGCGGCAGCCAGAGCACGGCATTGATCAGCATGTAGCGTACCGGGTTCATCCTTTATTCCAGCCAGTTTCTCGCGTTGACGAACAGCTGCATCCACGGGGTGTATTCGCCCCAGTCCTCCGGGTGCCAGGAACAGGTCACCGTACGCACGACCCGTTCCGGATGCGGCATCATGATGGTCACCCGGCCATCCTCGTTGCACAGGCCGGTGATGCCCTGCGGTGAGCCGTTGGGGTTCATGGGATAGGCTTCGGTGACCCGGCCGTGATGGTCCACATAACGCAGGCTGACGGGGCCTGCCGGCTCAGCGGCAAATTCGGCCCGGCCTTCCCCATGGGCCACGGCGATGGGCAGGCGCGCTCCGGCCATGCCCCGCAACAGGATGGAGGGGCTGTCCTGCACTTCCACCAGTGACAGGCGGGCTTCGAACTGGTCGGAAAGATTGCGCCGGAAGCGGGGCCAGTGGCCCGCGCCCGGTATCAGCTCAGCCAGCTGGCTCAGCATCTGGCAGCCATTGCACACGCCCAGGGCAAAACGGGCCGGATCATGGAAAAACTGCTGGAACTGCTGCCGCAACGGTTCATGGTAGAGCACGCTGGCGGCCCAGCCACGACCGGCACCGAGCACATCACCATAGGAGAAGCCACCACAGGCCACCAGGCCGTGGAAATCGGTCAGCTGTTGTTCTCCGGCCAGCAGGCGGGACATGTGCACATCCACGGCCTCAAAACCGGCCAGATGGAAAGCAGCCGCCATTTCCAGATGGCCATTCACCCCCTGCTCGCGCAGGATGGCCACTTGCGGACGGGCACCGGTATGGATCATGGGGGCCTCGGGTACCGGACAACCTTCCGGCAGGTGAACATTCAACCCCGGATCCTCTTCGGCCAGCTGCCGGAACTCGGCCTCGGCACAGGCCTGGTTGTCCCGCAGCTGGCGGATGGCCAGCGAGGTTTCGCTCCAGTGTTGCTGCAGCCGGGCACGGGAAAAACGCAGCAGGGTCTGCCCGTCCTGCTGTACCACGATCTCGTCACCGGGCTGCGCCTGGCCGATATCCTGCAACAGATGGCCGATGCCCGCCTGTTCCGCCGCCTGGCGGACGGTTGCGAGCCGGGATGCTTCCACTTGCAGCAGGATGCCGGCTTCCTCGCAGAACAGCAGTTCGAAGGCCCCGCCTTGTGGGAGCTGCAGTTCCAGGCCGCAATGGCCGGCGAAGGTCATTTCACAGGCTGCCGCCCACAGGCCGCCGTCGGAACGGTCATGCAGGGCCAGCAAATGACCGGCGGCATTCATGGCCTGCACCCAGTGGAAAGCGGCCTTGAGCGCTGCGGGGTCGTCCAGATCCGGCGTTTCGCCACCAAACCGCTGATGCACCTCGGCGGCAATGGCGCCTCCCAGGCGTTGCCGGCCCAGGCCCAGATCCAGCAACAGCAGGCGGGCATTTTTCTCCGGCCGTAGTTGCGGAGTCAGGGTACGGCGCACATCGATCACCGGCGCAAAGGCGGTGACCACCAGTGAAAGCGGTGCTACCACCTCACGCTTTTCACCGTTTTCCTGCCACAGGGTTTGCATCGACAGGGAATCCTTGCCCACGGGGATGGCCAGATCCAGTTGCGGGCAGAGTTCCAGGGCCACGGCCCTGACTGTGTCATACAGGGCCGCGTCCTCGCCCGGGTGGCCGCAAGCGGCCATCCAGTTGGCGGAGAGCTTGACCTGTTTCAGATCGGCCACCGGTGCGGCCATCAGATTGGTCAGGGCTTCGGCAATCACCATGCGACCGGAAGCAGCCGGGTTTCGCAGGGCCAGGGCCGGCCGTTCCGCCATGGCCATGGCCTCTCCCTGCACGCCGCTGTAGTCGGCCACGGTGACGGCTACATCCGCCACCGGCACCTGCCACGGCCCGACAAGCTGGTCCCGCGCCACCATGCCGGTAATGCTGCGGTCACCGATGTGAATGAGAAAGGCCTTGCTGGCCACGGTGGGGTGTTGCAGCACGCGGATGGCGGTTTCTTCCAGAGACAGGCCGGTGGTATCCCAGTTTTCCGACACTGGCTTGTTACGGGCAGCCTGGCGGTGCATGCGCGGTGGCTTGCCAAAGAGCAGGTCCATGGGAATATCCACCGCCGGAGCCTCCAGCAGGCGGTCTTCCAGCTTGAGTTGCTGTTCCGCGGTGGCATGGCCCACGACCGCCACGGGGCAGCGTTCTTCCCGGCACCACTGGCGAAAGCGCTCCAGGTCTTCCGGTGCGATGCCCAGCACATAACGTTCCTGGGCTTCGTTGCTCCAGATCTGCATGGGGCTGAGGCCGGATTCGGCCACCGGTATTTCACGCAGCTCCAGCACGCCACCCAGATCACTGTCATGCAGCAGTTCCGGGATGGCATTGGACAGCCCACCCGCACCCACATCGTGAATGGAGCGGATGGGGTTGTGCTCACCGGCGGCCCAGCATCGGTCGATGACTTCCTGGGCGCGGCGCTGCATTTCCGGGTTTTCCCGCTGTACCGAAGCATAATCCAGTTCGCTCTGGCTGGCGCCGCTGGCCATGGAGGAGGCCGCTCCGCCGCCCAAGCCAATGAGCATGGCCGGGCCACCCAGTACCACGATGGCATCACCGGGTTGCAGCCGGCCCTTTTCCACATGCTGGCGACGGATGTTGCCCAGGCCGCCGGCAATCATGATGGGCTTGTGATAACCGCGCCACTGGCCGTCCACTTCCTGTGCATAGCTGCGGAAATAGCCCAGCAGGGCTGGACGGCCGAACTCGTTGTTGTAGGCAGCCGCGCCAATGGGCGCCTCAATCATGATGTCCAGCGCCGAGCGAATCCGATCCGGCTTGCCGATGGGGGTTTCCCAGGGGCGGGGAAAGGCTTCCAGCTCCAGGTTGGATACCGTGTAGCCACACAGGCCGGCCTTGGTGCGCGCACCCCGGCCGGTGGCCGCCTCGTCCCGAATCTCCCCACCGGAGCCGGTGGCCGCGCCCGGCCAGGGGGAAATGGCCGTGGGGTGGTTGTGGGTTTCCACCTTGATCTGGATGTCGATCCATTCCCGCTGGCTGTCATAGACCCGCCGCCCGGCGTCCAGCATGAAGCGCTCGCCTTCATGCCCTTCGATGACGGCGGCATTGTCACTGTAGGCCGACAGGGTGTGCAGCGGCTGCTGCTGGTGGGTATGGCGGATCATGCCAAACAGGGTTTCCGGCATGTCCTGCCCGTCGATGGTCCAGCGGGCATTGAAAATCTTGTGCCGGCAGTGCTCGGAATTGGCCTGGGCGAACATCATCAGTTCGGCGTCGGTGGGGTTGCGCGAAATCCGTCGATATTCATCCGTCAGATAATCGATTTCATCGGCAGACAAGGCCAGGCCCAGCTGTGTATTGGCTTCTTCCAGTGCAGCCCGGCCCTGCTGCAGTACGGCAAAATACTGTACGGGCTGGGATTTACGGTGGGCGAACCAGTACTCGCTGTGTTCCGGGTCAAACAAGGTTTCGGTCATGCGATCGCCCAAGAGAGGAAACACTTGTTCCCCGGCAACCGGGTTCGCGAACACATAATGCCGGCCCCGCTCAATACGAAGCACTTCTGGCAGGCCACACAAGTCCAAAATCTCGCCGGCCTTGCTGGACCAGGGAGATTGGGTGCCCACGCGCGGTACGACGATGATGGCATTCGCATCCACTGCCTGGAGCCGCGTATGGCCCAATAGCGCCGCCAGATGCTGTTGCGCCTGTGCATCCAGGGATGCTTCACATTCCAGCATATAAAACCAGCTGCATTGACACAACGCCGGAATATTCTTCACTTTCAGTTGGCGGTTCAACCGCTGCTGACGAAAGGGGGTTAACGCCTCCCCCGCCTGAAAAAGGACAATCATGGCAAAGCCTTGTAGTCGGTCTTCAACCAGTCCGGCGCCTGCCCGTGTGTGGCCTCAAAAAAAAGCCAGTGCTCATCAGCCTGAGCAGGCAGGGCTTCGCTTTTCAGTAATGCTCGGCCTTTTTTCCATTCCAAAGCTTTCCACTTTTTCGCCGGATAACCCAGTTTTTTTTGTGCCCAGCGCAACTGCGAAGCAGGCATGCCCTGGCCTGGATCCATGTGGCGATAGTAACGCATGCGAAGTAGTTGTCCGCCAAGATATACATATTCGGCTCCGGGATCCGCACTATAGCGACCAGGCTGCGTGCATATAAACAGGCGTTGTTGTTGAAGGGGCTGCCTCTCTTTGCAAGCCCCTTCGGGAAAGCGAATCATGATTTCCCCCAGTGACATGCCGTTGATCATCAGGCTGTGTATCGGCACCAATCGGTTACTGAAACCTTCGGCCAGTGGATTTTTCACCCGCAGGACCGCCAGATCCGGCTTCCAATGCTTTTCACCCATTTTTTTCAAGCGGGTGTAGTCTTCCACGGCATAGCTGTACCCCTGAATCACTACTTCCAATACGCCTTTCTGTATCTTGCGTCCCGGTTTCAGCAGATAGCGTACATGCAGGGTACGGGCCCGGCGGTGGCCCTGTTCAATCTCACGGATCTCATTCCATTCTGCCCAGCTTTTCTGATCACGAAAGGGGAGTACCCGCATTTCATCCTGTGGATTCAGCAGTAACACGGACAGACCACGGTCAATGAAGCGATTGCTGTTGCCTTTGCCTTGAAACTGGATGAGATAACGGTAAAAAGTAGAGACCAGTGGCGCACCACCCTGTTTTTCATCGTAATCCAGCAACTGCTGGGTCCGGTCGATGAACAAACCTTCTTTCATCAGCCTGCGCCGCTGTTTTTTCAGATTCATCGACAGCTGTTTCATGGTCTTTTGTGCCCATGCGTCCCGCCCATGACGCTTCATCTTGCGCAGGGTGGCCGCTGCTGTCATGCCCAGCCAGGCCTGGAGCCATTCCGGGTCATCCAGCTGTTCGTGATCCACTTGCAACAGCAGGACATTGTTGTAATTCAGCGCTTCTTGCGCCTGTGCCTGCAGCAGCAGGCCAAGCAATAACCAACCGGCCAGTGCCTTCATGTCAGGGGGCCTTGAGCTGGTCCAGCCTGGCCTTGAGTTGTTCTGGTGGCATGTAACCGGGAATCAACTGCCCATTGCCGGTCACAATGGCCGGTGTACCGGTGACACCAATTCGCTTGCCCAGCTTGTATTCCTCCGCCACCGGGTTGTCACAGGTTTTTTTCGGCAAGGCCCCCCCTTTCTTGGCATCGGTAATGGCCTTTTGTCGATCATCGGCACACCAGACGCTAACGGCCTTGTCATAGGAGCTGGAGCCGATGCCTGCACGCGGGAATGACATGTACTGCACCTCGATACCCTGCTTCTGGTAGCCGTCAATCTGTGAATGCAGTTTTCTGCAATAGCCGCAGTCGATATCCGTAAATACGGTAATGGTATGGGTCTTTTCGCCCTTGGCGGGGAAGATAATCTTGTCGGCGATATCCACCTGGTCCAGCAGTTTCTTGCGTAAACCGCTTTTCGCTGCTTCCGTGATGTCCTCGCGGGTCTGCGTATCATAGACACTGCCCTGGATCAGATAGCGGCCATCCTTGCTTACATAGACCAACTGGCCATCCACAACCACCTGAAGCAAACCGGGTACGGCAGAATCCGCAACGCTTTCCACCTTCATGCCCGGCAGCAGTTTTTCCAGCGTATCCTTGATTTTCTGTTCCTCTGTCGCCATGGACAAGCTGGCAAACAGCAGGCTGGCCAAAGCCAGCACGAATTGTTTTTTCATGAGTGTTTCCTGTAACGATGAGTCTGATATAGACCGGGGATTTGCACTAAAATTCCACGAAGGGGCAACAAGCGGGATTGTAACAGAGCCTCCGTGGCTCATCCACGCGGATGGTGACGGGCATGCAGCGCTTTCAGTTGTTGATCGGCCAGCACCGTGTAGATTTCTGTCGTGGACAGGTCGCTATGCCCCAACAACATCTGCAGAACACGCAAATCCGCCCCACGGCTCAGCAGATGCGTGGCAAAGGCGTGTCGCAGGGTATGGGGAGACAACTGCCCTTCAATCCCGGCTGTTCGAGCATAGGCTCGCAAACGCTGCCAGAAATTCTGCCGGGTCATGGCAGCACCCCGTCGGCTGAGAAAGAGATGTGGATCCCTGCTTGCACCCGCCAGCAGTGGCCGGCTTTCCCGCAGGTAGTTTTCCAGCCAGGTCACGGAATGTTCACCAAATGGAAGCAGACGCTCCTTGCCGCCCTTTCCCAGTACGCGCAAATAACCTTCTTGCAGATGTACGGCCTGCAAGGGCAGGTTGACCAATTCGCTGACCCGCAGGCCGGTGGCATACATCAGTTCCAGCATGGCCCTGTCGCGCAAGCCCAGTGCATCGCCCACATCGGGCGCCTGCAACAGCCGTTCGACCTGCCCTTCACCCAGCGTTTTGGGCAACTTGCGCCCTGATTTGGGTGTTTCTATCCGTCTGACCGGGTTTTGCTGTACCTGCCCGGTGCGCAACAGGAAACGATAGAATTGCCGCAAGGCACTCAGTTTTCGCGCCACGGAACGAGGGCTGATGCCCTGCTGGCCCAAAGCCACCATCCATTGCAGTACCAGGGTTTCATCTGCTGCCAGATCCCGCCCATGCTGCTCGAGCCAGCCGGTCCACTGTTTCAGGTCTCGGCCATAGGCCTCCAGCGTATGCCGCGAGGCTCCGGTATCACTGTAGTACTGATCGAGAAAGGCTTCGATAATCGCTTCCATGGCCTATTGTGTGCCAGATTGCCAGTGCATGACCAGACTGCCATGAAAAAACCCGCGCATGGCGGGTTCTTTCAAACGACTGGGCTTCAAGCCTCAGGCTTCCACTTCCTTGGCCTTCTCCCGCCGCTTGCGCTCATCCTGCAGGTGCTTCAGCCACTGGTTGGCCGATTTGCGGGTCTTGGGAATCTTTCTCGCCTGCTTGAAGGCCTTTTCCGCCTGCGCCAGCCGGTCCAGCTCGAACTGGGCCATGCCAATCATCAGCCAGGCGTTGCCCTTTTCCCGTTCCTTGATGCCTCCCTTGCGAACAGCAGCCTGCAAGGCTTCGATGGCCTCCTTCCAGCGCTCCTGATCCACCAGGATATAAGCCCGTCGCATGTCGATCTTGCCATTTTCCGCATATTTGCTGGCCTGTTCAAAGGCGGCCAGTGCCTTCTCCATTTCGTTGGCCGCATACCAGGCATTGGCTACATTTTCCCAGTTCTGTTTGTCAGCCTTGACAACCCCCTTGCGAATGCCTTCCTCCAGCACCTGGGCAGCTTTGTAGGGTACCTTGAGATAGCCGTACAGGCTGTACAACTGCTTGTAGTCACTTTCCTTTTCCAGCAGATCCTGCAAATGGGCCAGTGCCATGACGGCCAACGCATCCGGATCTTTCTTGATGTTCATGTACATGGAGGCCAGTTGCGTCCAGTACTCTTTCTTGCCCGGATTCATGCGCACAAGGATTTCCAGAATGTCCGCGGCCTTGCGGTATTCCTTCAGTTCGTAGTGCATGGCCATCAGCAACTGGTACCAGCTTTCCTTGGGCTTGTCCGCGATCTTGATGGCATTGTTCAGTGCCTTGATGGCTTCACGATATTGCCCCAGCTGCGCATGGGCGTTGCCCAGAAGCACATAGGCATCGGCTGTTGGCGGTGTATCCACCTCGGCAAACCAGCGTTTGAGCCAACGAATAGTTTCCTTGTACTGCTGTTTGACCGCATAGAGCTGCGCCACGCCAAACATGACCTGAAAATGCTGCAGATTGGGCAGGGCATTCAGCTCCACCGCCATCTTGAAATATTTCAAGGCATCATCGTACTTCTCCATGGCCGCATAGGTATGGGCCATGGCTTGTGCCAGCACCGCACGCTCGTAAGGGAAGCGTTCGGTGGAAGGCCAGAGTTTTTGCAAGCCCTCCAGCGCTTCGCTGTACTGCTCTTCACCGATGGCCTTGTAGATGTTGTTCAGGCGCTTGTAGGTACGCTCACGCAACAGACCCGGCTTGACCTTGCGTACCGGTTTGCCGGCGGCATTCAACTTGACCCTCGGGGCCGGTTTCTTGCCACTTTCCGAAATCTGCGCATGCGCGGGCAAAGTCAACATGGCTGCCATACACAGCCCCAGCAGGGTGCGAATTATCGGTTTGCTCATCATCCGTCACCCTCCAGCTTGAAATCGATGGTCTGGGTCGCGCGCCGACGAATGGCCACACCATCCTCAATACGCGGCTTGAATTTCCACTTGTACAGTGCCCGCACCGCCTCACGGTCAAATACACGCGGTGGCTTGGATTCCACTACCTTGACATCTTCCACACTGCCGGTTTCGGTGATGGTGAACTCCAGTTTTACCCAACCTTCGATCTTGGCGATGGCGGCCCGGCGCGGATACATGGGTGGTATACGCACCACCGGAATGACATCCCCGTCCTGGTTCATGTTGGCACCACCCATGGGGCCGAGATAGGGGCCGCTGCCCCCCATGGGCACACTCAGTTTGGGCATGTTGGGCGTAGGCATGTTCATCACTTGCTTTTGCACATTCTGTACCGCCATTTTCGGGGGAGGTGGCGGATTTTTCGGAGGTGGCGGTTTCTTGGGAATGCGACGGTCCTTCTGTTTCACCATTTCATCCACTTTCACCTTCCCGAAGCGAATGGATACAGGTTCACCCGAATGCTTTTTCATGCCACCCGGATTGGCAATCAGTTCATACATCATGTAGAACAGGCCAAAAGTGACTGCGGCTGCAGCCACCAGGGCGATGAGATAACGCATCGGCTGCATGATCAGCTACCTTCCGGGTTTTGTGCCGCAATGGAAATGGCTTCCACACCGGCCAGTTTGACCTGGTCCATGACTTCAACCAGCGTTCCGGTCTTGGAGCCACGATCAGCAATGATCACCACACTACCTTCCGGATTTTCGGCATGGGCACGCTCCACATTGGCACGTACCGCCCGCAGGTCAATACGACGCTTCTGCATCCAGATTTCGCCATTGTCCTTGATGGCGATGAGAATATTGCCCTTGGTTTTCTGTTTGGCGGTGCTGGCCGACGGCCGGCTAACATCGATCCCTGTTTCCTTGACAAAGGATGTGGTCACGATGAAGAAAATCAACATAATGAAGACAATGTCCAACATCGGGGTGATATCGATTTCGGTATCTTCTTCTTTGCGATGTCTGCGTCTCATCAGACTACCTCGTATTGTTTGGCGGGCCGCTTGTGGCCACCCGCTCAGTGATATTTCAGTTCATCTTCCAGCAGCTCGGCTTCGGCCTCGGCCTTGCGCTCGATACGGCTGGAAAGAAAGATGCCGGACAGTGCCGCCACCATACCGGCCATGGTGGGTACGGTCGCCTTGGACACGCCCGAAGCCATTGCCCGTGCATTGCCGGTACCGGTCAAGGCCATGACATCAAAAACCTGGATCATGCCTGTTACAGTGCCCAGCAGGCCCAGCAAGGGGCAAATGGCGATCAGTGTCTTGATATAGAGCACATTCTGGTTCAGCTCATCGCTGGTACGGGAGATGAGCGCTTCACGAATGCGGCGTGCATACCAGCTACTGGTATCCGCACGGCTGTTCCACTCCTCTTGCACCGCAACCAGACGGCCGGGGGCAATGAAGTAGAGATACCAGATGCGCTCGATCATGAACATCCACATCAGGAAGGTAACCAGCATGATGCCCCAAAGGACCTCGCCTCCGAGGTCCATGAAGTCTCGAACACTGTTCAGCGCATCAATGAACGCCTGCATCGTGCTTCTCCGCCTGCTGGGCCACAATACCCGCACTCTGCTCTTCCAGCAGATGCAGCAAGTGATTGCTCTTGTTCACCAAAATGGCGTGCAGGAAAGTCATGGGAATGGCCACAAACAAGCCCAGCATGGTAGTCACCAGGGCAGCGGAGATACCACCGGCCATCATCTTCGGATCACCGGTACCAAACAGGGTGATCTGCTGGAAGGTCTCGATCATGCCGGTAACCGTGCCCAAAAGACCCAGCAGGGGAGCCACCACATAGATGATCTTCACCATGCTTAGGCCCCGCTCCAGTGCGGGCGTTTCACGCATGATAGCCTCATCCAGCTTGAGTTCCAATGCATCCACATCCACTTCCGGATCATCATAATAAACCTTCATCACTCGACCCAGCGGGTTGTCCTCGCGGGGCTGATCCGGATTCTTCAGCTGCGACTTGACCTTCATCTGCACCAAGGTCAGGGCCAGATAGCGCCAGAGCACAATCAGTACACCAATGATGCCCACCACGATGATGACATAACCGATTTCCTTGCCCTGACGGACACGTTCTTCCACGCTGGGCGACTGCACCACCAGGGAAAGAATCACGCCACGGGTGGGGTCGGCGGGGAAACCAGTGAAACCACTCGTCAGTTTCTCCAGGGCAGCCGCCATGGTACGGAAACGCTCGTCCGGCTGGCGTGCCAGTTCCACAAGAATACCCTCGTCACGACCGATCATCTGACTGTTCCATTGCAGGAACTTGCCACCGGAAACCGCGTTGAAAACACCCACGCGAGTGACTTGCACACCCTTGTTGATACGGCCGTCCTTGCCCATCACTTCCGTGTTGTACCGAACCACCTTGGCCTGCTCGGTGATCTCACGCTGAATCTCGAACCACAGCTGGCGCAGCTGCTTGATGGATGGCAACGCCTTGCTTTGCGCCAGTTCGGAAAGGAACTTGGTTCGGCCAGGAATTTCCGAGGTGACGATGGAGCTTTCGAACTGGCTCTTGGCATCACCGGCCACCTGACGCACCACACCAAACATCTCGCCGAGGTTGCCTTGGCGTTCCTGCAGGGTGGTTTCCAGCTTGGCCAGCTCACGCTCGTTGTCGTCATACTCTTTCTTCAAGCGGTCACTGCGCAGCTCTTCGGCAGCCAGTTCCTTGCGTGCCTTGGCCAGCAGCTGGCGCTGTTCATTGCGACGCTGGAGGAATTCCTGTTCACGCTTGCGGTTGAAGGCCGATTCCTCGCTCATGCTGCGCTTGACCTTCTGCAACAATTGATCCAAAGGATCTGCAGCCGCGGTGTTCTGGGCCTGGGCCTGCAGCACACCGGCCAGCAGGAATGCGGAAAAAACAGTCAGGATGCTCTTTTTCATTTTGCGTTCACCGGTGCCTGAATGGGGAGTTTCACAAGATTGGGCGGTGCCTGGTTGGCAGCGATCTTCAAGCCCTTCTGTACCGAAAGGCGATACGCTTCCGGAAGGGTTTCAAACTTGCGGGTCTTGGGGTTCCACCAGCCGGTCTCTTCACCGTCCAGCGTCTGATAAACCAGGGTCACACGGCCCAGCTTGAGGAAGCGCACGGTACGGTCCGTACCCGGCAGCTTGCCTTCATACTGGGAGAAGGAGCGACCGTATTCCATTTCCACCTGATAGGCCTCCATCACCCGACGGTATTTCTCGGAAGTGGTGACATCGGCACTGTCCATCAGATCTTCCAGCCTGGCCACCCGCTCACGGCGCTCTTCCAGCAGGAAGGGCATGTCGCTTTCCACCAGTTGCTTGAGGGTTTGCACCATCTCCAGCATCATCGGCACGACACCGCGATTGGTTTCTTCCAGCCGTGCCATCTGGTCATTGATGGACTGGATATCCGAGCGCTGGTTCTGCACCACCTTTTCCAGCTGGGCATTGTAGATGCGCAGGTTTTCGATCTGGCGGATCACCTGACGGTATTCAGCCAGCAACTCATCGGCCTGGTCGGCAAGCTTGTTGATCTTCTGCTGGGAGCGTGCAGCATCCTTGTTGATTTTCTTCTCAACCTGAATGCTTTCTGTCAGCGCATCCCCGGCAACAGCCGAAACACTGATCATCAGTGCGGCACAGGCCAGGAAGACAGCGCCTCCACGGCGAAACACGGTTTGAATTGGCATATTTAGCTACCTGTTGCTTGTATGACGGATAAGAATTCGGGCCGGGTACCTACCCGGCGTCGGCCCGCGGTGTCAGGCCTCGGGGCCTGAAAAATGGCGCAGTCTACACCATCTTTCCGGCATCTGCGAATGGCGAAACTTACCAAAACAATGTGAAAAAACAAGTGTTTTGCCGTAATTCACATAAGGAAAACCACCCCCGCAAGGCAATTTTTTCTTTATCTACAATGGGATAGAGCCAGCTTTACTTTTTTCTTGCCTTGGGGATAATGGCGGCTTCTTCCCGAATGATCAGCCCATGAGCGCACCCAACACACCGGCAAAAATGCTGTTTCGCAACCTGGCGGCACTGGTTTACGACCTGCTCATCCTGCCGGCGGTTCTGTTCATCGCTGCCATCCCCACCGTCTTCATCCAGGGCGGGGAACCCTTCCAGCAGGGCTGGCCTCGACTGGCACTGCAGTTTTGGCTGCTGGGCGTAGCCTTTGTTTTTCTCGGGCTGTCCTGGGTCCGTGGTGGCCAGACCATCGGCATGCGGGCCTGGCGGATACGCCTGGTCAGTGATGACGGAAAGGCCCTCCGCTGGTCACAGGCCGGGCGCCGCTTCCTGGCTGGCCTGCTGAACACCATGCTGGGCGGTTTGGGTTTCCTGCTCTTGCTGCGCCCGCCTTACCGCAGCCTGCACGATCGCCTGTCATCCACGCATCTGGTCTATCTGCCCAAGAAACAGACGATAGAAAAGCGAGACTAGACACGCTTGCGATATCGCCACAGGCTGTACCCGGCTACCAGCAGTGTAGGCAAGGCCACTACCCAGGGAATGGGCACTTCGTAGATCTGGGCAAAATTGGCAAAGGTCCGGTTGAACACATAAAAGGCCAGACCCAGCATCACCCCCAGCAGCAACCTGCGCCCCGCCGTGCCGCCACGCTGCGAACCGTGAAGAAAGTTCCCGGCAGCAAAGACCAGTGCCAACAGGGAGAGCGGGTTGATCAGATGTACCCACCAGGCTACCTGATAGCTGCGACTGTCCATTTGCCTGCGCTGCAGGTGACGGATAATGGCAGCCGTATCCGCCATGGAGAGAAATCGCGGCTTGATCACCCCCATTTCCAGCAGGCGCTGATCGGCCAACGGCTCAATGGACAGGCTGGGCCGCTGGTCACGCACCACCCGCCGGGGAAGGAAATCCATCTGCTGGACATCCTCCAGTACCCAGGGCGACTGATGTACTTTCATGCGCCGGGCTTCCAGCCGCTGCACCGGCTGGCCGTTTTCATCCAGATGAAACAGCAATACATCCAGCAACAGCGGGCCGGCCGGTGACTGTACCCGAAAGACACGCATGAAACGGTTCCGGTCCCGCAGCCAGATGACATCGCCTGCCGTCTCCGTGCCGGTACGGGATTTCAGGGCAAACTTCAGATCACGCGCCGATTGTTCCGCCCAAGGCATCACGCCCTCTCCTACCAGTATCATCAAAAAAGCCAACAATATGCCTGCGTAGAGCATGGCTCTTGCAATTTTCCAGCGAGGAAAACCGGCAGCCCGCATGACCACCAGCTCGCTGTGTGCCGCCAATCCACCCACACCCAGCAGGGCACCGGCAAAGGCAGCCATGGGCAGGTATTCGTAGATTCTCCGCGGCAGGGTCAGTGCCACATAAACCAGGGCATCCTGCACACCATAAACGCCCGGCTGCACATCTCCCAGCTCATTGGCCAGTGCCAGAAAACCGTCCATGCTCAACAGCCCGAGCAGCACCAGCAAAAACCCCTGCAGCAAGTGGAGTCCGATGTAACGTTCCAGACGCTTCATGCCACCACCCCGACCTTGCGGCCGTTACGATGCTTCCGGGGAATACCCAGCCAGAAAACCAGTGCCAGTACAGCCATTGTCAAATGCAGCCATTCCAGCCCCATCCAGGCCGGGGTATCACCCCGCTCAAACCACAATCGGGCCATGCCGGCAAGGTTGACGTAGAGCACATACAGCAACAGTGCCATGGCAATACGACCATAGCGGCCGGCGCGTGGAGACAATCGCGAGACCGGCAGGGCCAGCAACAACAATACCCAAACTGTCCATCCTGCTGCCAGACGGGCACGCACCTCTACCCTGGCGTCCGGATCCTGGCGTTGCAACAACTCGGCAAGAGGAACATTTTCCAGTTCCGTGGGCGTGGCCTGAGCATCCGGAGCCGGCAGAAACAGCCGGTTTTTCTCGAAATGCATGCGTTTCCATGCCAGGGAAGCCCCCTGCCGTTCCAAGTGCCAGCCCTGCTCCAACTGGATTTCATTCTGGCCATTTCCCTGTTTTTCCTCACCCGACCGGGCAGTAATCAGTTGTTCCGTATCGGCATTCTTACGATAGATGAAGGCATGATTGAAGCGATGCGCATCCACCTGAACGCTGCCCAGATAAATCACACCGCCACCCGGCAGGGCTCGAAAACGGCCCGGTTGCAGGCTGGAAATCCCCACATGTGTCCTGGCAGTCTGAACCAGATGGTCCGACATGCGATCAGCCCAGGGCACAGCCCACAAGGCCAGCAGCAGCATCAACAGAAACAGTGGCGCCGCCAGCCAGGCCAATGCGCCCAATGCCTGCAGGGGCGAAAAACCGCTGCACTGCATGACCACCCATTCCTGGTCCTGTGCCAGGCGAGTCAGGGTCAGCACCAATCCGAGAAACAGGGCCAGGGGCAACAGTTCTCGCGTGGCTTCCAGCGTATTCAGGCCCATCATGAGCAACATCTGGTCAGGGCTGATCCTTCCCCGAGCCACCTGTGCCAGGGCATCGGCCAGCAATGTGCTCATGGCCACCGCCAGCAGAATCAGCAGCAATATCAGAACGGTACGGCCGGCTTCTGCCAGCAGATAGCGTTGCAAGCGGTTCATCACCTCAATGTTCACCTGCGTACAACCAGCCATTGAGTACCGCACGGGCCTCTTGCACACCCTGCTTGCGCAAGGCGGAAAAGGTTTGTACGGAAATCAGTGGGTGCTCCACTTCCTGGCGGAACTGGGCCAACGCCCTTGCGCGGCCCTGATTGTTGAGTTTGTCTGCCTTGGTCAACAGTACATGACAGGGCAATTGGCTTTCAGCCGCCCATTCCAGCATTTGCCAATCCCCTTCCTTGAGCGGATGGCGGATATCCATCATCAACATCAGCCCGCGCAGTGATTTGCGCTGACGGAAATACAGATCCAGTGTATGGTTCCAGTGCTGACGCAATTTGGCCGGAACCTTGGCAAAGCCATAGCCTGGCAGGTCTACCAGCCGTCGGGCTACATCCAGATCAAAGATGACCATCTGCTGGGTCCGGCCCGGTGTCTTCGATGTGCGTGCCAATGCCTTTTGATCACAGATGGCGTTGATGGCACTGGATTTCCCGGCATTGGAACGACCGGCAAAGGCCACTTCGGCCCCCTGGTCTTCCGGCAATTGCTTGAGGTTGTGCGCACCCAGACGGTATTGGGCATTGCGATAGGGATTCTGCATGAAGGTTCACCCGCTGACAGGATGCATAGAATAGCAAAGGAACCCCGGATACTGGCGTACAATGCGCATTCGCCTGCCCATCCGGGAGTTTGACCCGCACACGGGTGGCTGGTATAAGTCAACGGTTTCTTGCATTCAACCTGTATCAGGAGCCCTTCCATGTACATTCGATCCTTTGTTTTCGTATTGACCTCCTTGCTGGCCGCGACATCGGCACTGGCCGCAGGCAATGCCGCTGCGGGCAAGACCAAGGCTGCAGCCTGCGCCGGCTGCCATGGTGCGGACGGCAACTCTCCCAGCGACGCTTTCCCCAAACTGGCCGGCCAGCACGAAGAATATGTCAGCCGCCAGCTGAAACGGTTCAAATCCGGCAGTCGTCAAAATGCCATCATGGCTGGCATGGCGGCAGGGCTGAGCGAGCAGGACATGGCCGATGTAGCTGCCTTTTTTGAAAGCCAGAAACGCCAGCCTGGCGCAGCTGAAGAAAGCAAGGTGAGTCTCGGGCAGACCCTCTATCGTGGTGGTGATGCCGACAATGGCATTCCTGCCTGCATGGCCTGCCATGGCCCTGATGGCAGCGGCAATGGTCCTGCCGGTTATCCGGCTCTGAGTGGTCAACATGCAACTTATGTGGCGGCCAAGCTGAAGGATTTTCGCAATGGTGCCGTCTGGGGCAAGGGTGATGATGCCAACAAGATCATGGCCACCGTGGCCAAGCACCTGACCGACGAACAGATTGATGCGGTTTCATCCTATGTGCAGGGTCTGCACTGACACTGTAGCGATCTGATTCTCGCAAGGCCTTCTTCGGAAGGCCTTTTTTGTTTCCATGACAACGAACTTTCACATAAAGGACAGGTCGGATTCAGGTATCATGATTCCACTTCGGGCTTCTGCCTGGAAACCATTGAAACCACTCAATCACGTTAAGGAAATCAGCCCATGAAACATCTGCTCTCCATTCTGGCTCTGCTCCTTCCTGGACTGCTGTTTGCCCAGCAAGCCGACCAGGCCTGGGTCAAGGTCGATCCACCTCAGCCCACGGCCTACAAGAACAAGGTGCTGGTGGAAGAAGTGTTCAGTTACATGTGTCCACACTGCAACCATTTCGAACCTTACATGAAGGAATGGAACAAGAACAAGGCGGACTACATCGTCTTCGAGCGCCTGCCGGCTGAATTCAACCGCCGCAGCTGGATTCCCGCGGCACGCCTGTATTTCACCGCACAGGTGCTGGGTGTACTGGACAAGGTGCATCCTGACATCTTCAAGCGTATCCACGAGCAGCGCAAGTTCTTCCGTGATGAAGATGATGTAGTGGATTTCCTCAAGGGCTACGGGCTGGACGAGGGCAAAATCCGCAGCACCTACAACTCCTTTGCCGTGGAAACCAAGCTGCGCCGCGCACAGACACTCATCGGCCGCTATGGTGTCACCGGTGTGCCTTCCGTGATTGTCAACGGAAAATATCGCACCAATGCCACCCTGGCCAAGGGCTACCCCAATCTGATCAAGACCATCAATCAACTGGCTGAAAAAGAGGCCCGGGAAATGGGGCTGATCCAGAAGGGGCCCTGATGCTTTCATGAATCGGGCCGCACCGGATCATAACCCGCTCCGCCTGCTGAGTTTCAACATGCAGGCAGGCACCACCACGCGTCAGTTCAGTGATTATGTCACCCAGGGCTGGCGCCAGGTGCTGCCCAACCGCCAGCGCATGCAGATGCTGGAACAGTTGTCCGCACAACTGGATGGTTACGATGTAGTGGCCATCCAGGAAGCGGACGCCGGCAGCCTGCGCAGTGGCTTTCTCAACCAGACCCAATACCTGGCCGAAAAGGCCGGCTACGCCTATTGCAACTGGCAATCCAACCGCAAGGTAGGCTCGGTGGCCCATGTCAGCAATGGCCTGCTCTCCCGTCACGAGCCGGTACGGGTGGAAGACCACAAGCTGCCCGGGCGTATTCCCGGCCGGGGGGCGCTACTGGCCATCTACGGCTCGGGCGCGCAATCACTGGCCATCTGCGTGGTTCACCTGTCTTTGGGCAAGCGCTCCCGCCAGCAACAATTCGATTACCTGGCGGAAATCCTGGCCGATTATCCCAACCGCATCGTGATGGGAGATACCAACTGCCCTTTCGACAGCCCGGAAATGCTTCGCTTCATCAGCCGCGCCGAGCTGGCAGAGCCGCTGGAACTGCTGCCCACCTACCCGGCTTGGGCCCCGGACCGCGCCATTGATCACATCCTGGTTTCTCACCATCTGCCGGTACTGGATTATCAGGTGCTGCCCCTGAAATTATCCGATCACCTGCCGGTCACCATTGAAGTGGACGCCCGGCAATGCGGCCTGGAGGCCTGCAGTCTGCACTCATGAAGAAAATCCTGCTGGCATGGATGCTGTCTTGCCTGGTCGCGGCAACGACCCGGGCGGCCACCGGTACTCAGCAGGCCTATCAGAAAGCCTTTGAGGCCGCCCGCAACCACCAGCAGACACGCTATCAGCAGGCACGCAAACAGTATGGCAAGGGGCCGCTTGCGCCCTATCTGGCTTTTGCCTGGCTTTATTACAACCTGAACCAGGCCAGTGAACCGGACATCCGACGTTTTCTCAAACAGCATTCGCAGGTGCCGGTCAGCCGGCTGTTACGAACCCGCTGGCTGCAATTTCTGGCCCGAAAGAAGGACTGGCCGGCCTTTCTGCGCTACTGGCAGCCGCAAAGCTCCCAGGCCTTGCGTTGCCACCATCTGCAGGCCCGCTGGAAAACTGGCAGCATTCCGGAAGCCGATCTGAAACTGGCCCTGGAACAACTCTGGCTCAACGGCCACAGCCTGCCGCGCAACTGTGACCCGCTGCTGCGGCTGCAACGCAAGCGTGGCTGGCTCAGCGAAGACCTGCGTTGGCAACGCTTTCAGCTGGCCATGGAGGCCGGCCAGTATTCGCTGGCCCGCTGGCTGACCGGCCAACTCGGTACCCACAAACCCTGGGCCCGTGACTGGCTGCGTGTCCACGGCCAGCTCAACCGGCTGGTACGCAAGGCCCGCCACTGGCCGGATCAGGCGCAGGTCCGGACCATTCTGTTCAGGGAACTGTACCGCCTGGCCGTTCAGCAGCCGGCCCAGGTACGCGCGGCCCTGAATGGTCCGCTGGGCCGCTTTGTGTGGCCTGCGGCTGAACAAAACCGGCTGCTGGCCCGCACGGCCCTGTTTGCGGCCACCGATGGCCTGCCCGAAGCCCGCCAGTGGCTGGATGAAGCACTGCAACAGAACAATGACCCCCAGTTGCGCCGCTGGGCCCTGCGCCGGGCATTGGCGGAACAGGACTACTGGGCGGTATTGCAACATTTCGAGAAGCTGCCCGCACGGGAACAGCAAGAGAACCAGTGGCTCTACTGGAAGGCCCGCGCGCTGGAGGCCACCGGTCAGAAAGCGCCGGCGCGACATCTGTTCCTGCTGCTTTCCCGTAAAAGCAGCTATTACGGTTTTCTCGCCGCCGACCGGCTGGCCAAGCCCTACAACCTCTGCCAGCAGACCAGCGGCCTGAACCTGCAACAGATGCAAGCCCTGCTGGACCGGCCCGCCCTGCAACGTGCCCTGGCCCTGCGCCAGGCAGGCCAGTTGCACTATGCCCGCATGGAACTGGCCGCGCTGCAACCCACCCTCTCCAGCGAGGAAAAAAAACAGCTGGCGCTGATTCTGGATGATGAAGGCTGGCATGATGCCAGCATCCGCCTGCTTGCCAATGCAACCAAACTCTACACACGCCGGTTTCCGCTCGTTCAACTGCAATCGGTGGAAAGCCAGGCGAAAAAACGGCATTTGCCAGCCAGCCTGCTCCTGGCCATCATCCGTGCTGAATCAGCCTTCGCGCCGCAGGCCCGTTCCCCGGTTGGCGCGCGTGGTCTGATGCAGATCATGCCGGCAGTCGGGCGCAAACTGGCGCGAAAATTCAGGATTCACCCGTGGCATGGCCGGCGGCTTGAAGAACCGACCGTCAACATCCAGTTTGGTGCCGCGCACCTGGCCGATTACCTCCAGCGTTTTCAGGGCCACCCCATACCCGCCATTGCTGCCTACAACGCCGGGCCGGAACCGGTGGCACGCTGGCTGCAACGCCCGGCCAGCACCGACACACTGATCTGGATGGAAACCCTGCCTTACGGAGAAACCCGGGAATACCTGCGTAAGGTGCTGGCCTATCAGGTGATCTACCAGTGGCGGCTCAAACAGCGCAGCAGCCGGATTTCCACCTGGCTCAAACCCCTGAACCAGCCCTTCCCCAGGTCGCTGCTCCGCCAACCGGGTACAATACCCTTCTGGTGTCAGCAGGAGTTGCCCGTGCCACAAACCGGGGGCCAACAACCATGAAGACCTGGCTGGTGGGCGGGGCCGTGCGCGATGCCCTGTTGGGCCTGCCGGTCAAGGACCGCGACTGGGTGGTGACCGGTGCCACCCCGGAAGCCATGCTGCAACGGGGTTACAAGCCCGTGGGGCGGGACTTTCCCGTATTTCTGCACCCGGAAACCGGTGAGGAGTACGCCCTGGCCCGTACCGAACGCAAGACCGGGCGTGGCTATCACGGTTTTCATTTTCACACCGGCCCGTCGGTCAGCCTGGAAGAGGATCTGCAGCGGCGCGATCTGACCATCAACGCCATGGCGCAGGACCCGGTAACCGGGCAACTCATCGACCCTTTCGGTGGACAACAGGACCTGCAACAGCGCCTGTTGCGCCATGTTTCCCCGGCCTTTGTCGAGGACCCGGTGCGCATCCTGCGGCTGGCCCGTTTTGCCGCCCGCTTTCAACCGCTGGGTTTTCGGGTGGCCGAGGAAACGCGGGCCCTGATGCGCAGCATGGTGGCTGCCGGTGAAGTGGACGCCCTGGTGCCCGAGCGGGTCTGGCAGGAGATGGAACACGCCTTGTCCGAACCGGCGCCATGGGTGTTCATCGAGGTGTTGCGGGATTGCGGCGCCTTGGCGCGCCTGTTGCCGGAGGTGGACGCCCTGTTTGGCGTGCCGCAGCCGGAACAATACCACCCGGAAATCGATACCGGCCAGCATGTGCTGCTGGCCATGCAACAGGCTGCCCGGCTGGCCAGTGAGGAAGCCGAGGATGAGCGCGAACGGCGTCTATTGCTGTTTGCGGTACTCATGCACGATCTGGGCAAGGGCACCACTCCCGGGGATGTATTGCCGCACCATTACGGTCATGAGGCCCGTGGCGTGCCGCTGATCCAGGCGCTATGCCAGCGGCTGCGGATTCCCAACGAATATCGGCAACTGGCCGAGATCACCAGTTACTGGCACCTGCATGTGCACCGGTTGGCACAGCTGAAAGCCAGCACCATCCTGCGCCTGCTCAACCAATGCGACGCCTTCCGTCGGCCCCGGCGTTTCACGCTGTTTCTGCTGGCCTGTCAGGCCGATGCCCAGGGCCGGGCCGGGTTGGAGACGCAAGCCTACCCGCAACGGCAGCAACTGTGGCAGATGCTACTGGCTTGCCAACAGGTTGAGGCGGGGCCGCTGCTGGAACAAGGCCTCAAGGGCAAGGCCGTGGGTGAAGCCATGGAACGGCAGCGGCTGCGGTGCATTCAGGCGCTTCAGCTACAATTCGGTCGCTGAGATTACCAGGTATAGCCGAAGACCTGCTGGAAGCGTTCCCGGAATGCCGCCTGGGTAAAGCTGTGGTTTTGCGTGCCCCGGTGGGCGATCTTGATGGAGCCCATCAGCGAGGCGATGCGGCAGGTGGTCTCCAGATCCAGCTCGTGAATCAGGCCGTAGAGCAGGCCGGCCCGGTAGGCATCCCCACAACCGGTGGGATCGGCCACCTGTTCGGCGGGTACCACCGGCACCACGGAGGTGCCCTCCGGCGTGTGAATCTCGGAGCCTTCACTGCCACGGGTGACGAAAAAGGCCTCCACCTCCCGCGCAATGCGCGCCACCGACCAGCCGGTACGCTCCACCAGCAACTTGCATTCGTAGTCGTTTACCGCCACCCAGCGGGCCAGGCGGATGAATTCCTTGAATTCCTCACCATTGAACAGCGGCATGGCCTGGCCCGGATCGAAGATGAACGGAATGCCCTGTTCATGAAACTCCCGCGCGTGCTGCAGCATGGCTTCCCGGCCATCCGGCCCGACCAGGCCGATGGCGATGTCCGGCACATCGCGTACATGGTTTTCATGGCTGTGTTCCATGGCGCCAGGATGGAAGGCGGTGATCTGGTTGTCGTCCAGGTCGGTGGTGATGAAGGCCTGGGCGGTAAAGGCATCGGGAATCCACTTCAGCTGTTGCTGGGTGATACTCAGCTCCTTGAAGCGGCGGGCATATTCGGTGAAATCATCACCGACGGTGGCCATGGGCACCGGTTCGCCACCCAGCAACTTGTAGTTGTAGGCGATATTGCCGGCACAACCGCCAAACTCCCGCCGCATCTGCGGCACCAGAAAGGCCACATTCAGGATATGCACCTGATCCGGCAGGATATGGCGCTGAAAACGATCCGGGAACACCATGATGGTGTCATAGGCCAGTGAGCCGCAAATCAGGGCCCGGGTATTCTTATCCATGGGTTCTCACTTGTTGAGCTTGTCGCGCAGCAGCTGGTTGACCTGGGCGGGGTTGGCCTTGCCGCGGGAGGCCTTCATCACCTGCCCGACCAGAAACTGCAGCAGTTTATCCTGTCCGGCGCGGTATTGCTCCACCTGTTCGGGGAAATCCGCGATCACCTGATCCACCATGGCTTCGATGGCACCGCTGTCCGAAATCTGTTTCAGCCCTTCCGCTTCGATGATGGCATCCGCGTCCTGGCCGGTTTCCGCCATCTTCTGAAACACTTTCTTGCCGATCTTGCCGCTGATGGTGCCATCACTGATGCGCAGCAGCAGTTTGGCCAGTTGTTCGGCAGTTACCGGGCTTTCAGCCAGCGTATGGCCCTGCTTGTTCAGCCAACCGGCCAGCTCCACCATCAGCCAGTTGTAGGCCGTACGCGCCTGTTTCGCATCCAGCACGGCCATCATCTGTTCGAAATAATCAGCCCAGGCCTTGTCCACCACCAGCCGGTCGGCATCCAGCGGGCTGAATGCATATTGCTGCTGGTAGCGTGCCCGCCGCTGATCGGGCAGTTCCGGCAATTCCGCTGTCCAGGCCTGCAGTTTTTCTTCATCAATGCGCACCGGCAGCAGGTCCGGATCCGGGAAATAGCGGTAGTCGTTGGCTTCTTCCTTGGTGCGCATGGACCGGGTTTCATTCTTGTCCGGGTCGTACAACCGGGTTTCCTGCACGATTTCGCCACCGTCTTCCAGTATCCAGGCCTGTCGCTCCACTTCGTGTTCGATGGCCTTTTCCACGAAACGGAAGGAATTGATGTTTTTCAGTTCCGTGCGGGTGCCCAGGCGGTCGCTGCCTTGCGGGCGCAGTGAAATGTTCACATCACAACGGAAGGAGCCTTCCTGCATGTTGCCGTCGGAGATTTCCAGGTAACGCACCAGGGTATGAATCTTGCGCATGTAGGCCACGGCTTCCGCCGCCGAACGCATGTCCGGTTCGGAAACGATTTCCAGCAGTGGCGTCCCGGCCCGGTTCAGGTCCACGCCGGTCATGCCCGCGACGATGCCATGTACGGACTTGCCGGCATCTTCCTCCAGGTGTGCCCGGGTGATGCCGATCCACTTCTCCTCGCCATTGTCCAGCAGGATGCTCACCCGCCCGCCTGCCACGATGGGTTGGTCCAGCTGGCTGATCTGGTAGCCCTTGGGCAGGTCCGGGTAGAAGTAGTTCTTGCGGGCAAAGACGCTTTCCCGGGCAATTTCGGCATTGATGGCCTTGCCGAATCGGGCCGCCAGCTCCAGGGCCCGTTCGTTGAGCACGGGCAACATGCCCGGCATGGCCAGATCCACGGCACAGGCCTGCGCATTGGGCTCTGCGCCATAGGCGGTGGAGGCACCGCTGAACAATTTGCTTTCGGTTTTCAGCTGGACATGGATTTCCAGGCCGATGACCACTTCCCAGCGCGTACTCATGCTTCGTCCTCCAGCCATTGGGGCAGGCGCGTGTGCCAGTCGGTTTGTTGCTGGTATTGGTGGGCCCAGGCCAGCAGACGGCCTTCCTCCAGATGTGGCGCCACCAGCTGCAGGCCCACGGGCATGGCTTCGCTGAAGCCGCAGGGTAGCGACAGACCGGGCAGGCCCGCCAGGTTCACCGCCACGGTGTTGATGTCTTCCTGGTACATGCTCACCGGATCTTTCACGCTGCCAATGGCAAAGGCGGTGGTGGGTGTGGTGGGGCCGGCCAGCACATCCACCTGTTCAAAGACGCGCTGAAAGGCCTGATGAATCTTGCGGCGCACCTGTTGTGCCTTGCGGTAGTAGGCATCATAGTAGCCGGCGGACAGGGCGAAGGTGCCCAGCAGGATGCGCCGCTTGACCTCCTCGCCAAAGCCTTCGGCGCGGCTGCGGCTGTAGAGGTCATGCAAATCCTTCGGGGCTTCACAACGGTATCCGTAACGCACGCCATCGTAGCGGGCCAGGTTGGAAGAACATTCGGCCGAGGCAATTACATAATAGGCGGGGATGGCCCACTCCAGCTCTGGCAGATCCACTTCCACCCGTTCAGCGCCCAGGGCCTGAAACTGCTCCAAAGCCTCTTCCACTCGCTGGCGCACACCGGCATCCACCTTGTCGCTCAGCCATTGGCGTACCACGCCGACCTTGCGCCCGCTCAGATCCATTTCCAGTTGCGCGGGCCAGTCCGGAACCGGTTCATTCAGGCTGGTGGAATCCCTTTCATCGTGGCCACACAGGGTTTGCAGCAACCAGGCACAATCTGCTGCCGTTCTGGCCAGTACGCCGGCCTGGTCCAGGCTGCTGGCATAGGCCACGATGCCGAAGCGGGATGCCCGGCCATAGGTGGGCTTGATGCCGGTCACGCCACAAAAGGCGGCCGGCTGGCGTATTGAGCCGCCGGTGTCCGTGCCCAGTGCCGCGGGTGTGAGTCCTGCGGCCACGGCGGCCGCCGAGCCACCGGAGGAACCACCGGCCACGCATTCGGTATTCCAGGGATTGCGGCAGGGCCCGTGAATAC
>JALWTZ010000011.1 GCA_026993285.1 Lysobacterales bacterium
GACGGCAAGATCATTGTGCGTGATTTCAACTGGCCTTCCATCGTGGGCGTGGGTGTCAGCTGGGAAGCCACGGATGACTGGACCTTTGCCATGGATATCAAACGCCTGAACTGGTCTGAAGTGATGACTGATTTCAAGGTCAGCTTTGTCGCGGATGGTTCCCAGGCTGATCCGGTAGGTGCGGCTTTTGCCGGTGCTGCCATGGATGTCACCATGTTCCAGAACTGGGATGATCAGCTGGTGGTGAATCTGGGTGGCGAGTATCGCATGAGTGATGCGTTGAAGCTGCGGGCTGGCATGTTGACAACCAGTAACCCGGTACCCAACGAGTATGTCAATCCACTGTTCCCGGCCACCATCGAGAACACCTACATGGCTGGCCTGGGTTACCAGATGAGCGAGTCCAGCGAGATCGGCATTGCCCTGGCCTATGCACCGGAAGTGGATGTTACCAATACCATGAGTGGTATCAGAACGACCCATGGCCAGTTGAACTGGCACTTCCAGTATGGCATTCGCTTCTAATCGAAAGTAAACGCCAGAACCATCAGGGCGGCCCTCGGGCCGCCCTTTTTTTATCTGGAGAATGTGTGGATTCAACGCCAGTGCAGTTTCGCGCTCGACACAAATGGTACAAAATAGGGCATCGTTTTATTTGAAGAATCACCATGATCGATGAAGAAGGATTCAGGGCCAATGTAGGCATCATCCTCACCAACCGTGCCGGCAAGGTATTCTGGGCACGCCGTACCTGGCGGGATGGCTGGCAATTTCCCCAGGGGGGGGTGGATGAAGGTGAAACGCCCCTGGAAGCCATGTTTCGGGAGCTGGAGGAAGAAACCGGCTTGCAGCGCCAGCATGTGGAAGTGCTGGGTTGTACGCCCGACTGGTTGCGTTATCGCCTGCCCAAGCGCCATATCCGCCAGGGCAATCGTCCACTCTGTATCGGCCAGAAACAGATCTGGTTTTTGCTTCGCCTGACCGCCGGTGAACACAATATGGATCTGGCCTGCAATGAGAAGCCCGAGTTTGATTGCTGGAGCTGGGTGGATTACTGGTACCCGTTGACCCATGTGGTGCCTTTCAAGCGTGAGGTCTATGAACAGGCGCTGATGATGTTGTCGGCTTTTCTGCCGGAAACCGGTGTTCAGGATACCTGCCCGGATCATTTGCGCGAACAGCATGCGCGGCTGTTGCAGGAGATGGCATCTGCAGAGAACCCGGATCGGGAGCCGGTAGGTCAGCAGGGCACTGGCTGAAAAGCTGGTATTGCTAGACGGTACCCATCAATCTTTGCAGTGCCAGCTCTGTTTGTGTGAAGGTCCGCTCGATTTGTTGCGCCAGCGTCTGGGGCTGGCCCAGCTTGTTCTGGCGCGCTCCCAGCTCCATGGTCTTGGCCAGCTCCGACAGCCGCATGGCGCCCACATTGGCGCTGGACGACTTGAGTGAATGGGCGGGTGCAACCAGGGCTTCGATTTTTCCAGCGGCCGCAGCCTTGCGAATCTCGTCGATCAAACGGGGCGCATCGCGCAAATAGACTTGCAGCAGTTCGATGAAATCCTCGCCCATTACATCCAGCAAGTCAGAAACCACGCTTTCATCCAGAACGGGTGGCTGGGTACTTGCCTGTTCCGTCGGCATGTCCGGTTGTGCGGCCGCTCGTGGTTTTTTCCGAGCCGGTGTGGCCGTGGGCTTTCGCCGTTTGCTCAGCCAGCGTTGAATGGTTTCGTTCAGCAGGTCTTTCTTGATGGGCTTGGACAGATAATCGTCCATGCCGGAATCCAGACATTTTTGTCGGTCACCGGCCATGGCATTGGCGGTCATGGCGATCACGGGCAGACGCTCGAGCCCCTGCTGTTTTTCCCGCTGTCGCAAGGCCCTTGTGGCTTGATAACCATCCATGACCGGCATCTGGCAGTCCATGAATACCAGGTCATAGGCATTGCGGCGGATTTTGTCCAGGGCAATCTGGCCATTTTCCGCGGTGTCAATGGTCAGGCCGAGGTTTTCCACCAGCCGGGCAGCCACTTTCAGGTTGACCGGGTTGTCTTCCACCAGCAAGGCACGAGGTTTGTGCTGGTCTGTGTGGCCTGTTTCAGGCTGTGGCTTTGAAGTAGTGACGGTTTCCGGTCGTTGGGCCGGGGTGGTTTCGTCAATGCCGGTTCTGCCAGTGTTGCTGGCTGGCTGCCGCAGCCTATTTCGGTTTTCAGGAATGGCAGGTTCCTGCAGGGGTTCGCTGCCCAGTATACCCAGGGTCAGGTTCAGCTTGTCTTCCAGCGTGGTTGGATCCAGTGGTGTGGTCAGTACGGTAATACTGCCAGCCATTTGCTGATAGGATGTGCCTTGTTCCTGGGTGGTGATGACCACGAT
>JALWTZ010000012.1 GCA_026993285.1 Lysobacterales bacterium
GGCTTTCAGGCGCTCTTGCCAGGCTTCAAGATCCATGTTGTTCTCTCAGGCGTGGAAAGCGGTTCAGGGTAGTCTGTCGGGTCTGCCGCAGCAAGTCTGCCAGTGGCTGTTGGCGCAGATCAGCCAGCGCCTCGGCGATGGCCGGCAGGTAATCCGGCCGGTTGGGGCCTGTCGTGACCCAGGCCGGGCGCAGGGCGGGGGCATCGGTTTCCAGCAACAGGCGCTCACCCGGCAGACCGGCCAGCACGGACTGCCAGCGCCGCGCATGGGGGCGGGTAAAGGCCGCGCCGATACCCAGGTCCAGGCCCAGGGCCAGGTAGCGCCGGGCCAGCTCCGCGCTGCCCTGAAAGGCATGGATCACGCCACCGGCCGGCAATGGCTGACGCCGCAGCAGCCGCAGCAGCGCTTCGTGGGCCTTGACCCCATGCAGCACCACCGGCAGCGCCCGCTGACGGGCCAGCTCCAGCTGGGCTTCCAGCAGGGGAATCTGCCGTTCCAGCGGCGGGCCACGCAGCTTGTCCAGGCCACATTCACCCACGGCGACGCATTCCGGCTGTTGCAGCCAGTCTTCCAGCCGTGTCAGGTCGTCTTTTTCATGGGCATGCCAGGGGTGCAGGCCATAGGCGCAGTGAAAACCGTACTGCCGGGCCACGGCCTGCTGGCGGGCAAAGTGGGCCACGGCCACGCCGGGTATCAGAAGATGGCTCATGCCGTCCGCCCGCGCCTGTTGCACCATGGTTTCCCGGCCGGCATCCAGTTCGGGAAAATCCAGGTGGCAGTGGCTGTCGATCCAGGCTTCCATGCCGGCATGGTAGTGGCTGCTGGCGGGCATGACAATCCTGCCGGGAATCCCTGACAAGCAATGTAACCCCGTTGCATTGACGTGGAAACACGGGATGCATTACCTTGCTGCACACCATTGGATTGAAGAAAGGGATGGCAATATGGAAAAAGTGTTGATGTTGCTGGTCGGGATTTTCACCACGGCGCAGGTGTTGGCTTTTCCGAAGGTGGTCATTTGTGACAACTGTACGGAACAGCAGCGGTTGTTCCAGGCCGCCGCCGTGCTGGACGGTGCCGGTTCGGTCATTGTGGCCGACCGGGAGGAGGGCCGGTTTTCCCGGTACCAGGGGGTATTGCAAGACGCGTCAGGGTCGCTGGCGCTGCAGGTGGAGCCTGCCGCCATCTCCGCCGATGAAAAGCGCCGCCTGCAGGCCGGGCTGCGCTACTACCGTGCCCTCGGGCAACTGGGCACAGTGCATGTTGCTGACCTGGCCTTGCCCGCTGCCGCCGGCGGGATGGGGGCCTCGGTACTGGAGATCATCGGCATACCCACGGCCATCGGCACACTGGCCAACCGGGTATCGGAACATGCCACGGCTCAGGCGCGTGCCGCTGCCGGCTCGGCGCTGGATGGGCTGGGCGCGCAGTTGGTGGCCGGTGCGAATGCCAGTGTCACGGTTCGCTTCGAGGATGGCAGTACGCTGGTGCTGGAGTTGGACCGCCTGCGCCTGCCGGCCATGCGGGTTAGCTACCGTGCTGTCCCGCAAACCGCCCAGCTGGCCAATGGTGAACACGTACCCTGGCGGCGCGCGGAAGCACGCTGGTTGCAGGTGGAGGGCAACCAGCCCCTGCTGAACCGTTATGCCGCCGCGCTGAAGCGGTTGGGTCTGCCGGTAAAGCGCGAGGCGCAGACTCCGGCTGCCTGTACACCCACGGGCATTCGTTGTGATGACCGGGCCTGCAGGCTGAAGCAGGTTTGTTCCTGAGGCCGTTCGCGGCTGAGCGGGGCGGCTCAGCCGCGTGCCAGCACCGTTTCCCGCCCCGGTTCCGGCTGTGCCGGCACCAGCAGTGACAGGCCCAGGGAAACCACCGCCATGCCGGTACCGCACCAGAATACGGCGGCCGGGCTCCACACCCACAACGCGCCCAGGGCGGCGGGCAGCACCACGGCGGCGATGTGGTTGATGGTAAAGGCCACGCCGGCGGTGGAAGCCATGTCGCGCGGGTCGGCGATTTTCTGGAAATAGGTGCGCTGGGCGATGACGAAGGAGAAAAACAGGTGGTCCAGCAGGAACAGGGCGGCGGCCACCCAGGCGGTATCGGTCAGCGCATAGCCGGAGAAGACGGCAATCAGGCCGATGTATTCCAGGATCAACGCCCGCCGTTCGCCGATCCGGCCGATCAGGCGGCCCACGCGGCTGGCCAGAAAGGTGTTGAACAGGTGGTTGGCCAGTAACAGCAGGCTCATGTCGGCGGCGGAATAGCCAAAGCGGCTGACCATGAGAAAACCGGCAAAGACCACGAAAATCTGCCGGCGGGCGCCGCCCATGAAGGTCAGGGCGTAATACAGCCAGTAGCGTTTGC
>JALWTZ010000013.1 GCA_026993285.1 Lysobacterales bacterium
CCTATGGCCTGCTGGGTGCGCTTGCAGGAGCCTGGGTGCTTGGTGGCACACTCAACTACTTCTGGCAACGCCAGCGCAAGGCACGGGAGCGTGTGCTGGGTGTAGGCCAGATGCCCAGTGGTGTGACAGGCATGATTCTCGCGCATCTGGGGGTGGGTGTATTCCTGCTGGGGGTGGCCATGACTGAAACCCAGAGCATTGAAAAGGATGTGCGCATGGCGCCAGGAGAAAGCATCACGCTGGAAGGTTACGAATTCCGTTTTCAGGGTGCGCAACATGCGGAAGGCCCCAATTACCAGGCCGAACAGGGTACGGTCGAGGTGCTCGAAAACAACCGCGTTATCGCAAGCTTGCATCCTCAAAAGCGCTTGTATGTAGCAGGTGGAAAGCCCATGACCGAAGCGGCCATCGATGCCGGATTGCGCCGGGACTTGTATGTGGCCATGGGAGAAGCACTGGGTGATGATGGCGCCTGGGCCATACGGGTGTATTACAAACCCTATATTCGCTGGATCTGGCTCGGCGGCATTTTCATGCTCCTGGGTGGGCTGGTCGCCGCTACGGATCGGCGGTTCCGTCTGGCTGAACAGGCCGTGGCCCTGCGCGAGCAGAAACTGGCACTACAGGAGGGGTGAGATGCGTTTTGCCGTACCACTACTGATTTTTCTGGCTCTGGGCCTGCTGCTTTTTTTTGGCCTGGACAATGACCCGCGCAAACTGCCATCACCCTTGATCAACAAGCCGGCTCCAGCCTTCGAATTGCCTCTGCTGAAACAACCCGAACAGAAGCTCGGAAAAAAAGACCTTCTTGGGCATGTTTATCTGCTCAATGTGTGGGGCAGTTGGTGTGTTGCCTGTCGTACCGAGCACCCGTATTTGATGGAGATTGCCCGGCGCAATGAAGTACCACTCTATGGCCTGAACTGGCGTGACCGTCCGGAAGAAGCCATTCGCTGGCTGAAGCAGTTTGGCAACCCCTATACCAAGGTACTGGCGGATCAGGCTGGCCGCACGGTCATTGATTTTGGTGTTTATGGTGCGCCGGAAACCTTTCTGGTCGACCAGCAGGGTGTCATCCGCTACAAGTATGTTGGCCCGGTCACCATGGCGGTTTATGAACAGGAACTGTTGCCACGCATTCGCCAGCTGCGGGGAGAAAAGCCATGAAGCCGGTTGTGACACTGTTGGTCTTGCTGCCTGGCTTGCTCTGGGCCGCCATTGATGTCTTGCAGTTTGACAACCCTGAACAGGAAGCCCGTTTTCAGCAACTGACACAGGAATTGCGATGCCTGGTCTGCCAGAACCAGAATCTGGCTGATTCGGATGCCGACCTGGCGCGTGATTTGCGCATGGAAGTCTACGAAATGGTCAAGTCCGGTCAAAGCGCCGATGAGATCAAGGCTTTCCTGGTGGCACGCTACGGGGATTTCGTCCTCTACCGCCCTCCCCTGCAGCGCAATACGCTCCTGCTCTGGGGGTTGCCCCCATTGCTGCTGGTAATCGGTCTTTTCTTTCTTTGGCGCTTTGTTTCCCGGCAACAACCCATTCACACGCCCTCCCCCTCAACCCCGGCCGATGACCCGCTGGATCTGCTGCAAGACGAGGAACCCTGATGACCCTGTTTTGGCTTCTGGCTGGCCTGATACTGGCCCTTGCACTGATCAGCCTGCTACGCCCGCTGATTTTTCCCGAACACAAGCGCCCCTGTTTTCCAACCCGGGAACAGATCGAACAGTTACAGGCACAGCAACTGCTGCGCGCCAAGGGCGAACTGAACGAGTCTGACTGGCAGCACCTCCGCCAGAGCGTGGCGGAACAATGGCTGGAGCAGGTGGAACATTGGCTGCAACAACCACGCCATGTGCTGGCTGGCTGGCCACTGGCCATTGTGCTTGCCTTTGTCTTGCCACTGGCTGGCTGGCAGTTGTACCAACAGATCGGCAGCCCTGGCGTGATACTCGCACAAAGTACGACAGCAAGCCCGGCTAACACGGCTTCCGACAGCCCGGAAGCCTTGCAACAGAGCCTGGAAGCCCGGGTAAAGGCCAATCCGGAAGATCTGGAAGCCTGGGTGTTACTGGCCCGGCTGCACCATGAACTGAAACGCTTCGAACAAGCCGAGCAAGCGTACCTGAAAGCCTTGAAACTGGCGCCAGAAGAACCGTTGATTCTGGTTGAATTGGCCGAAAACCGCCTGTTTGCCAGTGGTCAACGGGCCTTTGACGACCAATCCAGGCAATGGTTGCGTGATGCCTTGACCATCGATCCGCAAAACCAGAAGGCACTCTGGCTCTTGGGCCTGGATGCCAGCCAACACGAGCAATGGGCGTTGGCCAGACAATACTGGGAAAGCCTGATGCC
>JALWTZ010000014.1 GCA_026993285.1 Lysobacterales bacterium
CCATGCCCTGCAGGTGCGCGGCAGTGGCATTGGTAATCACCGCCACTTCCGGCAATGCGACTTCTGCCAGTTCCCGAATGTCTCCCGGCTTGCCCGCGCCCATTTCCAGCACGGCCCACTGATGCGACGGATCCAGTTTGCACACGCTCAGAGGCAGCCCGAGTTCATTGTTGTAATTGCCTTCGGTGGCATAGGTTGCCCCTTCTCCGGCCAGTAAGGCACGAAGCAGGTTCTTGACTGTAGTCTTGCCATTGCTGCCGGTGACGCCCACGACCCGAACAGGCAGGTGTTGGCGCCAGTGCGCGGCCAGCCGGGCCAGCGCCTTGAGCGGACGCGGGTGGATCAGCTGTGCAGAGGCATTTTCTGCCTGCCGGTCGGACAACAGTGCCACGGCACCGGCCTGCCGCGCCTCTGGCCAGTGGCGAATGCCATGGGTGCGCTGTCCGGCCAGAGCCAGGAAAAGCATGCCCTGCTCCAGTTTGCGGCTGTCCATGGAAATACCACGGAAAGGGCAAGATTCCCCCTGTAGTCGAGCACCACTGATGCGGGCGGCCTGCAACAGATCCATTTCGATCATGCCAGCCCCTCCCGCCATTCCTCGACCACGGCTGCATCGGAATACGGGTGTTTCTGCCCGTACATTTCCTGATAATCCTCATGCCCCTTGCCGGCCAGCAATACCAGATCCTCCGGCGCGGCCGTAGACAGCGCATGCAGCACGGCCTGGCGCCGGTCGGCAATGACCTCCACGGCCTCAGGCCGCTCCATGCCACCCAGTATGGCCTGGTTGATGGAATCCAGGGATTCCCCGCGCGGATTGTCAGCGGTCAGAATCACCTGATCGGCCTGCTGTTCGGCTACAGCGCCCATGATGGGGCGCTTGCCCTGATCGCGGCCACCACCACAGCCAAACACGCACCAGAGGCGGCCCAGAACATGCAGGCGCAAGTTGGCCAGCACCTGCTGCAGGGCATCCGGCGTATGGGCGAAATCCAGCACCACCGCCGGCCCGCCCGGTCGGCTCGGCAACATCTGCATCCGCCCCGGCACCGGCTCGCTCTGCGCCAGTTGCCGGGCGATTTCCTGCCAGTCCAGGCCAAAGTCATGCAGCAGGCCGGCCACGGCCAGCAGGTTGTCCACATTGAAGCGGCCCATCAGCCCGGTGGATACCGGAATACGCTGCCCGCCCACGCACAGGTCGAAGGACAGGCCGGAAAGCGACAGGGATACCGCTTCGGCGGCCAGATGGGTCTGGCTGCCCGGCAGGGCTTCCGCGCCATAGCTGCACAGACGCACACCAGCCGGCACCTGCGGCACCAGGGAACGGCACCAGTCGTCATTGCTGTTGAGCCACACGCTTTCCAGTCCTACTTGCTGCAAAAGGCGCGCCTTGGTGGCGCCATAGCTGGCCATGTCGCCATGGGCATCCAGATGATCGCGGCTGAGATGCGTGAAGACCGCGTGCCGCACAGCCACCCCATCAATGCGCCCCTGCAGCAGGGCGTGGGACGAGATTTCCATGCAGGCCTGTGCCAGCCCCGCCTCACGGCAGCCGGCAAGAAAACGGTTGACCCGGATCACATCCGGCGTGGTGTTGGGCGTGGGTTGCAAGCCCTGGCCGGTATCCATGCCCAGGGTGCCCAGCAGGCCACAATGCCGCCCGGCCCGCTGCAAGGCACGAGCGGTCATCCAGCTGATGGAGGTCTTGCCGTTGGTGCCGGTCACACCCGCGACCCGCACGGCTTCCGATGGCTGGCTATAGAAACAGGCTGCCAGTGCCGGCAGCCGCTGGCGCAGATCGTCGATGGCCACCATGGGCACGGGGCTGGCTTGCGCCTGCACGGGCTCATCCTCGCAGCGGGGTTCGTACAGCACCACCGCGGCACCCCGCGCGATGGCTTCGGCGGAAAATTCCAGCCCGTGGGCCTGCTCGCCACAAAGGGCAATGAACACATCGCCCGGCTGGATTTCACGCGAATCCAGGCTCAGATCCCGCACCGAGGCCGGCAACCATTGGCGGTATTCCAGCAGGCATTGTTGCAGGGGGGCCGCCGTGTTCATGGCACCCGCCTCACCATGCCGCGCCGCCAGTTGAGATCATCCGGCGGGATATCCAGCAGACGAAGCGCGCCGGACATCACTTCCCGGAAGACCGGTGCCGCCACCTGCCCCCCGTAATACTGCTCCCCCTGGGGGTCATGGATGGTGACCACGACCACCAGCTCCGGGTCACTGGCCGGCGCAATGCCGGCAAAGGAAGCGATATAGCGGTCACGATAGCCCCCCTTGCCGCTGATGTGCGCGGTGCCGGTCTTGCCGGCAACCCGGTAGAAGGGGATGGCCGCCGCCGTGCCCGTGCC
>JALWTZ010000015.1 GCA_026993285.1 Lysobacterales bacterium
CATCTGGACCAGATCCACACCCGCACGGTGAACCTGGAGGGCCTGGACGCGGTATTCGAGGACATGCTGGCCGGCAACAGTTTTGGCCGCACGCTGGTGGATCTGACTTGATCCGGTATTACATCCACACCACCCGCATCGGCCCCTTCCGGCTGGGCATGGAAAAAGACCGGCTGGTCAGCCTGGATTTCCCCCCGTTTGAGACCAACTCCGGCCCGGCCGAGGGGTTTGAGGCGATCATCGAACAGCTGGATGCCTATCTGGATGGCAGGCTGAAACGCTTTTCCCTGCCCCTGGAACCCAGGGGCACGCCCTTTCAGCAGCGCGTCTGGCAGGCCCTGCTGACCATTCCCTGGGGAGAAACCCGCAGCTATCTTCAGGTGGCCCAGGCGGTGAACAACCCGAAAGGCGTGCGGGCCGTGGCCCAGGCCATCGGCAAAAACCCCATCGGCGTGATCATTCCCTGCCACCGGGTCATCGGCAAGGACGGCAGCCTGACCGGTTTCGGCGGCGGCCTGCCGATGAAAGCCACCCTGCTTCGGCTGGAAGGCGTGCTGCCGGCCGAATAGACCGGCGGTTCAATCCTCCTGCAGCCACCGCTCCAGCAGGCGACCCGAAACTTCGATCAGGTCCCGTTCAGACACAATCCCTACCAGCTTCCCATCCCGCACCACCGGCAGACAAGCCACCTGATGATTCCGCATCAGCTGAATGGCTTCCACCGTGGGGGTATCCGGTGTTACGGTGAGCGGATTCTTGCTCATGATGTCTCGTACGGGAATCGCCTCGGCCTGACCCCCGGTCTGCGGTCGGGCCACCATGCGCAAAAGCGCACGATGCGAAATCAGCCCCACAAGATTGCCACTGTCATCCTCCACCGGTACATGGCGAATATGGCGCCAGTCCATTAATGTAGCGGCAAAATCCACCAGGTCATCCGGGTGTACGGAGAACAGATCGGTGGTCATCAGCTGGGCTACCGTACGATAGTTGTCCTGGCTGTCCAGAAAGGCCTGTTCCTGCATGGCTGGCCACTGATGTACGGGCATGCCCTTGTTTTGTAACTCTGCCATGGTCAGTACCATGGAGCGGGTTGCCTGCCCCTTGCCACCCTGAAAGCGATTGAAGGCTTCCAGCTGCCACTTGGCGCCCGTCTGCCGGGATTCCACCCGTGCCTGAACAACACCCAGATAACGGTCGATATCCTCCCGATCGATGTGCAGGCGCGCCAACCCTTCCCGTGCCCTTGGCAGCAACTCGTTCAAGATCAGTGTCCCTGCCGGATGATATTCGCCATCCAGCCACATCAGCTGGGCGCGCATGCCTTCGCGGGCAGCGGTGAAGAAATTGGCACGGGCGTCGGAAAAGTCCATCTGTGCCGGCAGGTCGTCGACTTCCACACTCAGGTTCGACAACAAGCCGAAATAAAAGGCGGCATTGGCGACCTGGTCCACCACCGAGGGCCCGGCGGGCAAGATGCGGTTTTCAATGCGCAGATGTGCCTTGCCATGGGCCACGCCATAACAGGCCCGGTTCCAGCGGTAGACGGTGCCATTGTGCAGACACAAGGCCTGCAGGCGGGGGGCTTCGCCCTTCTCCAGCCGGCTGCGGGCATCTTCCAGCCCTTCGGTTCCCAGAACCACACGAAAACGGGCAATGTCCTCCTGAAAGATTTCCGTGACGGAATCCTGGATCCACTGGCTGCCAAAATGTACCCGTGGCTGCTGCCCGCGTTCCTGCAGGGTAGTGGAACGTGTGTCGATGGAGTGCTCGAAAACCGCGATACGGGTCTCCTGCCAAAGGCGCTTGGCCAGCAACAAGGGGGAATTGGCCGCCATGGCCAGCAGCGGTGCGCTGACCAGTTGAGCCAGATTATACAATGAGGCAAATTCCTCCGGCGCAACCTGGAAATGCACCTGGAAGCTGGTATTGCAGGCTTCGAGCATCAGGTTGTCATGATGCATTTCCAGCTGATCGATGCCCTTGATCTGCAGGCTGAAATCACTGCCGCGCATGGCCCGCAGGGTTTCATTCAATGCCCTGTAGCGTGGTGCCGGCGTCATGGAATCCAGCCCGAGATTCTCTCGCTTGAGGCTGGGCAGGATGCCACACAACACCACATCATGATCCATGGCACGCGCCTGATTGCGTGCCAGGGAAAGTACCTGGTCGATTTCCTGTTCCAGTTCACGCAAACACCCGCCTCGCAACAGTTGCGGGGTGAGATTGGCCTCCAGATTGAACAGGCCCAGTTCAGGCGTAAAGCGTGGATCGTCCAGCTGTTTCAGCAGTGTTTGTGCCACATTGGCGGGGTTGCCACGACGATCCACCAGGAACATTTCCATTTCCGCGCCCATGC
>JALWTZ010000016.1 GCA_026993285.1 Lysobacterales bacterium
TGTTCAAGACCGAAAACCAGCACATCAATCTGGTTTCCCGCGTGATGGATGACCGGGGCCGGCTGCTGGCCCTGCTGCTGCTTTCCATGCCCGCAACACCCGTATTGCAGGCCATGCCCGGCGAGCATTACCCTTTTGGCTATCTCAGCCTGTATCAAGGTTCACGCCGGTGGGATGATCTGCTGCTGCAAACCCGGGGCAAGCTGGTGGAACGCCTGCCCGAACTGAGTTTCGAGATCAATGTGCCGCATACCCGCATGATTCTCAAGGGCGCGGTACAACCTGGATTCCTGCTCATTCCCAACCGCAGCCTGTGGATCAATGGCGCTGCGCTGCTGATCAGCCTGTTGCTGTTCGCCGTGGTTTTGCGCCTGTGGGCAAAACACCGGAAAACCCGGCAGGCCGTGGTGATTCCGGCCACCAGCCTGGAAGCCGTGGCCGGCAAGGCCATGCAGGAAAGAGAAGAACAACAGAAACGGGACCAACACGACGAGGCACCCGCTCCATCCGTGAAAACAGAAAACAACCAGCCTGCCGGCCTGACTGCCGGCATTTTCCGTGCCTATGATATTCGTGGCATCGTGGACCAGACCCTGACCGCCGAAGTGGCACGCCAAATTGGCCAGGCCATTGGCTCCGAGGCCATTGATCGCGGTCAGCAGGTGGTCGTGGTGGGCCGGGATGGCCGCCACTCCGGCCCCATGCTGGCCAGGGCGCTGATGGAAGGCCTGCAAGCCGCCGGCGTGGATGTGATCGACATCGGTGCCGTGCCCACCGGTGTGCTTTATTTTGCCACCTACCACCTCAATACCGGCTCTGGCGTCATGGTCACCGGCAGCCACAACCCGCCGGAATACAACGGCTTCAAGATCATGCTGGCCGGCGACACCCTTTCCGGCGAGGATATCGCCGCGCTTTATCAGCGCATTGTGGACAACCGCCTGCACACGGGCAGTGGCGGTGCCCAGGAAATGGATCTGCTGCCGGATTATGTGGAACGCATTGCCGATGATGTACAGCTGGAAGAACCCCTGAAGGTGGTGGTGGACTGTGGCAACGGTATCGCCGGCGCCATCGCGCCGGAAGTGCTGACCGAAATCGGCGCGGAAGTCATTCCCCTCTATTGCGATGTGGACGGGGATTTCCCCAACCATCACCCCGACCCCAGCGTGCCGGCCAACCTGGAAGACCTGATCCTCTCGGTCAAGAATCTGGAAGCCGACCTGGGCGTGGCCTTCGATGGTGACGGCGACCGCCTGGGCGTGGTCACCGCCGAAGGGGAAATCATCTACCCCGACCGCCTGCTGATGCTGTTTGCCCGTGATGTGCTCAGCCGCCAGCCCGGCGCCACCATTGTCTATGACGTGAAATGCAGCGCGCATCTGGGCAAGGACATTCTGCAACACACCGGCGTGCCGGACATGTACAAGACCGGCCATTCCTTCATCAAGGGGCACATGAAGGAAACCGGCGCGCCCCTGGGCGGGGAAATGAGCGGTCACTTCTTCTTCAAGGAACGCTGGTACGGCTTCGATGACGGCATCTATGCCGCCGCCCGCCTGCTGGAAATCCTGGCGGCAGAGGGCCGCCCAGCGCAGGAAGTCTTCGACGAGCTGCCCCAGGGCGTCAGCACGCCGGAACTGAAAATCGAAATGGCCGAGGGTGAGACCTTTCCATTCCTGGAGCAGTTCATCCAGCAGGCCCGCTTCCCGGATGGCGAGGTCAACACCATCGACGGCATCCGCGTGGATTTTGCCGATGGCTGGGGGCTGATCCGCTGTTCCAACACCACCCCGGTACTTGTGCTGCGTTTTGAAGGCCTGGATGAAGAGGCCCTGCAACGCATCCAGAACATCTTCCGGGAAAACCTGCTGGCCCTGAAACCGGATCTGGAACTGCCCTTCTGACTCCGCGCCAGCCGCTGGCACCGCGCCGAGCTGCATGCCCACCGCTGCGGGTGTATGCTGGGCTGCACGCATCAACAGGGGAGGAAAACGGATGGCCCATTCCGCAGACACCCAACAGCGGCTGGCGCTGGTATTGCTGTTGCTTTCGGCCGGCCTGTTCTATTTTCTGGCGGATCTCCGCTACAACCCGTTTATTCTCTGGACGGCTCTGCCCCTCTATGCCAGCTATGGCCTGATGAAACAGGCACGGGAAAAACCGGAGAAAACGCCCTGGCTGGCCGCCTGGCTGTTCCTGCTGTTTTCCGTGGGCTTCAGCCTGTTCTATCACTGGGCCTGGTATACCGACTGGGAACAGACCCGCAGCGGTGATTCCACCTCCGCGGTCATCTTCTTCATCTTTCCCGTCTGGGCGTTGATCATCGGTGGTATCGGCTGGGTGCTGGGCAAGGCC
>JALWTZ010000017.1 GCA_026993285.1 Lysobacterales bacterium
TCATGCTAGGCTTGATGAATGAAAAAACCGGATGTTTACAGGATGATGCAACGGCCATTATATCGGGTTGCGCAGGTACGGGCGCTGGACGCGGCAGCCATGGCCGCCGGCACGCCAGGGTTCGAGTTGATGCAGCGGGCCGCGACTGCCGCCTGGACGCTGTTGCGCCGGCGATGGCGCTGGGCGCGGGAAGTGGTGGTGGTTGCCGGCTCTGGCAACAATGGTGGAGACGGGCTGGTACTGGCGGTACTGGCCCGGCAGGCCGGCTGGCCGGTACGCGTGTTGCTGGCCGCCGATGCCGACCGCTATCGTGGCGATGCCCGGCGGGCGCATGCGCTGGCGCTGGAATCCGGCGTGCCCATGGCCCCCTGGGCGGAAACACCCCTGGATGGCGAAACCGTGCTGGTGGATGCCCTGCTGGGCAGTGGGCTGAGTGGTCCGGTACGCCCCCGGCAGGAAGCCATCATTCAGTGGATGAACCGCCAGCCCACCTCCGTACTGGCGCTGGATGTGCCCAGCGGCCTGCATGCCGACAGTGGTGAAATACAGGGTGTGGCTGTTCGGGCCAGCCACACCATCACCTTTGTGGCCGACAAGCCGGGCCTGCATACCGCGGACGGGCCGGCCTGTGCCGGGGAGGTGCACTTTTCCGATCTGGGTCTGCCGGCGGCACTGTACGCCACGGAACAGGCGGCTGCCACTCTGTTGCCGCTTGCCTTGCCTTTCCCCATGCCCGCACGCGCGCGCAACAGCCACAAGGGCCAGTTCGGCCATGTGCTTTGCCTGGGCGGGCAGGCGGGCATGGGCGGTGCCATTCGCCTGGCCGCGGAGGCCTGTCTGCGCAGCGGCGCCGGCCTGGTGTCGGTGGCCTGTGCGCGCGCATCCGTGCCGCCGGTGGCCTGCGGCCGGCCGGAACTGATGGTGCGGGAAGCCGATGCGGGTTTTGACCTGCAAGCCCATCGCGCGGATGTACTGGCGCTGGGGCCGGGGTTGGGGCAATCGGATTGGAGTCGGCAACGGACCGAAAGTGTCTGGGCCGATGCGCGGCCGCTGGTGGTGGATGCCGATGCCCTGGCGCTGCTGCCGGCGCGGGCGTTCGAGAACCGGCCGGTCATCCTGACTCCGCATCCGGGCGAGGCGGCGCGGATGCTGGCCACCACGGTACAGGCCGTACAACGGGATCGCCTGCGGGCGGCAGAACAGCTGGCGGAGCGCTGGCAGGCGGTGGTGGCGCTCAAGGGTGCCGGCACCGTGATCGCCGCGCCCGGCCGCTTGCCGGCCATTGCGCCACTGGCCCTGCCGGCCATGAGCGGAGCGGGTTTCGGGGATGTGCTCACCGGTATCCTCGCCGCCCTGCTGGGCCAGGGGCTGTCCGCCTGGGAAGCGGCCTGCAACGGCGTGATGGCCCATGGTCTGGCCGCCCGGCGGGCGGCAGGTGACCGCCAGCGCGGCTTGCTGGCTTCCGACCTTTTTTCCCACCTTCCGGATGTGCTTTCATGAACGAACGCTTGCTGGATCAACCCGCCCTGGAACAGCTGGCGGCCTGCCTGGCCACGGCGCTGCGGGGCATGCCGGGCCAGGTCTGGCTGCACGGGCCGCTGGGTGCCGGCAAGAGCACGTTCTGCCGGGCCTGGATTCAGGCCCTGTCGCCAGGCATGCGGGTGAAAAGCCCCACCTTCAGTCTGGTGGAACCCTATGCGCTGGCGGATGGCCCACTGTATCATCTGGACCTCTATCGCATTGCCGACCCGGAGGAGCTGGAATTTCTCGGCCTGCGCGAATGGCTGGATCACGGGCAGTTGCTCATCGAGTGGCCGGAGAAGGGCGCGGGCTTTCTGCCGCCACCGGCACTGGAGATCTGGCTGGATCATGCGGCTGATCAGCGCAGGCTGCGTCTGACCGCCCATGCGCCCCAATGGCAGCAGAAGCTGTCGGCCTGTCTTTCACCTTGAACGGGAGAATCCCATGAACCACGCACGAATCCGTCCTTTCATTCTTGCCATGCTGCTGGCTGTACTGGCCACGCCGGCCTGGGCCGGCTCCCGGTGGCTGCACTGTGGCCAGGTGCTGGATGTGGAACAGGGCCGGAAGCTGGGCGCGCGCTACCTGCTGCTGGAAGATGGCTGGATTCGCGCCATCGAGAAGACACTCCCTCGGGAAGCGGGCGCCGAAATGCTGGATCTGCAGGACCAGACCTGCCTGCCGGGCCTGATGGACATGCACACCCATCTGGCGCTGGAGTTTGGCCCGCGCTTTTATGTGCAGCGCATGCAGTTCAACGCGGCCGATTACGCCATTCGCGCGGCCGCCAATGCGAAGAAGACCCTGCTGGCCGGTTTCACCACCGTGC
>JALWTZ010000018.1 GCA_026993285.1 Lysobacterales bacterium
AAATGCAGCTGTTCCACCGGCCTTTCCGGGTCGAAGGCCTTTCCCTGCAGCGCCATCTCGGCAAACAGGGCATCCAGATAAGGTGGTGCCTTGTCATGGCGCTTGGTCACCACCTTGTTGCAGGCGCAGTAAAAACAGAGTTTTTCGCAGAAGGGCACATGAATATAAAGCGAGAGTGGCTTGCCACTGGCATTGCTTTGCCGCACATGTTGCAGATACGTCTCGGGGGCAGCCGGCTGAAACTCCACCGCCGTGGGGTAGGAAGTGTAACGGGGGCCGGTTACGTCATAGCGACGGATCAGCTCCGCATCGAATTGTACCTGATGGTTCATGACAAGCCTCGGTTCGGGTTTGGCGCAGCATAGTTTCGCACCTGGATGCGGGCATTGATCCAGGTCAATGCCGCTGCGGCCATTGTCCCGTATTCTCCCACGCCAATGGAAGATGGCCAAATCATGGATGGCTGTTTGTACCTGGCACTGTGCAGGCCAGGACCAGGCACTGCCCGGAAGGGGGGTGCCCTGCCCGCACGGCGAGGGTATAATTCACTGGATTTTAGCTAGACCTAATATAAAAACCGGCCTGCCAAAGCCCAGGCAGACCAGAATACAACCAAGGCCCGATGAAAAGTGGAGCAAGATGAGCACGAGCAACACATTTGACGACAAGGTGGTTCGCCAGTTCGCCGTGATGACGGTGGTCTGGGGGATTGTGGGCATGACGGTGGGGGTACTGATTGCCGCCCAGCTCGCCTTCCCGGAACTGAATTTTGACCTGCCCTGGCTGACCTACAGCCGGCTGCGCCCGCTGCACACCAATGCAGTGATCTTTGCCTTTGGCGGCAGTGCGCTGTTTGCCACTTCCTATTATGTGGTGCAACGAACCAACCATACCCGCCTGTTTGCCCCGGCCCTTGCATCCTTCACTTTCTGGGGCTGGCAACTGGTCATTCTGTTGGCTGCCATTACCCTGCCGCTGGGTATCACCACTTCCAAGGAATACGCTGAGCTGGAGTGGCCCATTGACATTCTGATCACTATAGTCTGGGTCGCTTATGCTGTGGTGTTCTTTGGCACCATTGCCAAGCGCAAGGTCAAGCACATTTATGTGGCCAACTGGTTCTATGGCGCCTTCATCCTGACTGTGGCCCTGTTGCATATCGTCAACAGTCTGGAAATACCGGTAACCCTGACCAAATCTTATTCCATCTACGCCGGTGCCGTGGATGCCATGGTGCAATGGTGGTACGGGCACAATGCAGTGGGCTTTTTCCTGACCGCCGGTTTCCTGGGTATGATGTATTACTTCGTACCCAAACAGGCCGGTCGCCCGGTGTATTCCTATCGTCTGTCCGTGGTGCACTTCTGGGCGCTGATCACCACTTACATGTGGGCCGGCCCGCACCATCTGCACTACACGGCCCTGCCGGACTGGACCCAGTCGCTGGGCATGGTCATGTCCCTGGTACTGTTGGCTCCATCCTGGGGCGGCATGATCAACGGCATCATGACCCTGTCCGGTGCCTGGCACAAGCTGCGTACCGACCCCATTCTGAAGTTCCTGATCGTTTCCCTGTCCTTCTACGGCATGTCCACCTTTGAAGGCCCAATGATGTCCATTAAGACAGTGAACGCACTGTCTCACTATACAGACTGGACCATCGGCCATGTGCATTCCGGCGCCTTGGGCTGGGTGGCCTTTGTGACCATCGGTTCCATCTACGCCCTGCTGCCCCGACTCTGGCGCACCGAGGGCATGTACAGCACCAAGCTGATCGATGTGCACTTCTGGGTGGCCACCATTGGCGTGGTGTTCTACATCGCCTCCATGTGGATTGCCGGCCTGATGCAGGGCCTGATGTGGCGCGCGGTCAACCCGGACGGTTCCCTGACCTACACCTTTGTGGAAGCACTCAAGGCAACCTACCCCTACTACTACGCCCGTTTGTTCGGTGGTCTGCTGGTACTGACTGGCATGTTCATCATGGCCTACAACGTCTTCAAGACTTGGCAGAGCAAGACTTCCGATGAACCCATCGCCATCGCAGAGCCTGCCTGAAGGAGGATGCCGACATGATGAATCATGCTGTAATCGAAAAAAATGTGGGCCTGCTGGCAGTCCTGACGCTGGTAGCCGTTTCCCTGGGTGGTCTGGTGGAGATTGTGCCGCTGATGTTTCAGGCACAGACCACACAACCCCTGAACGATAAGGTCAAGCCCTACACCGCCTTGCAACTCGAAGGCCGGGACATCTACATCCGTGAAAGCTGTAATGCCTGCCATTCACAGATGATCCGCCCGTTCCGCAGTGAAACCGAGCGTTATGGCCCCTATTCCGAGGCCGGGGA
>JALWTZ010000019.1 GCA_026993285.1 Lysobacterales bacterium
GCCATTGGCTGGAGACCAGCTGTTCCACACCGGGCTGGCCGATCAGCATTTGCAGCCGCTGGTTGAGAAAGGTTAGGTCAAAATGTTCGTTCCGCCGCAGGATTCCGGTGGGGGAAGAATCGGTCAATAGGCGGAAGCGGATTTCGGATTGCTGCAAGGCCACCTGCTTTTCTTCCATGATGTCCAGCATGTGGTTGAAGCTGTCGACCAGTTCTCCCACTTCATCATGGCGAATCTTTTGTACACGGGGCAGGGCACCATCGCTGGATTTTGCCTTTTTTGCCGCATGGGTCAACGCACTCAGCGGTTGCAGTGCCCGGCTGAAAAAGCGCCGTACGATCCAGAAACCACCGCCCAGGCCCAACAGGGCCAGCAGGCTGAGCAGACCCATGGCCCGCAACAACTCCTGATAGAGCGGCATCTTGTTCTTTCGGGCATACAGGAGGCCCAGCAGACGGTCGTCATTGCGGATGGGGAGATAGACTTCCAGGGCCCGCAGGCTGTCTTCCATCTTGCCCTGGCTGACCGGCTCCATGTTGAGCTGTTGTGGACAGTGTGCCGCATCCTCACCCTGATAGCTGGCAAACAGGTAGCCATCCTCTGCATAGAGACAAGCTTGTGTAAAATGCGGGTCAAAACGAAAGTTCCGCAAAGCCTCCTGGGCAGAGGCATGATCCATCTTCTGCAGAGCTGTCTTGGCATCGATGGCCACCAGATGGCTGATGATATGCAGTTCCCGGGTAATCCAGTGTGTGCTGGTTCGATAATGCAGCCAACTGACAACCAGCAGGGTGCTCAAAACACCGGTTACACCCAATGCCAGCAATGGCAGGGCCAGTTGTCGGCGCAGTGAAGGTGCGGGTTTGGGATTCAACTGCGCCAATGGCTGACTCCCTGATGCAAAGGCCGGTAATACATGTAGTGGTTGAAAATCCATGCCGGTTTTTCCCTGCAAGTATACACAAGGGCATTGGGGATGCATGCCGTTTGTCGGCACATGCACGCCTTGCAGGGTGGCTGCCCAGCGCTCGACTGGCCGCATGAGGCATTGTATCTGGCCGGCATTGCGTATAAAATCGCGCATCTTCTTTCCTGGGCCTGTCCCATGTGCTGGAGCTTCCCCCGGCCATGTGCAGCTTCAGGGTTTTGATGACACTCATGAATGACAGGAGATGTGGAAGCATGTTAACCGCAGAACAGAAAGCTGAAATCGTCAAGGAATACCAACAGAGCGAGGGTGATACCGGTTCGCCGGAAGTGCAGGTGGCCCTGCTGACCGCCCGCATCAAGGATCTGACCCCGCACTTTTCCGAACACAAGAAAGATCACCATTCCCGTCGTGGTCTGCTGCGCTTGGTGAACCAGCGGCGCAAACTGCTGGCTTACCTCAAGCGCAAGGATCTTGAACGCTACAAGACGCTGATTGCCCGTCTCGGCCTGCGTCACTGATCATCGCATCATGATGAACAAGCCCGGCATCACAAGCTCCATGGAGCAGGGTTGCCGGGCTTTTTGCATTTGTAGTTCGCGCCAGGCTGGCGCTCACCTTTGATATACAGGAATCATCCAAGTGGCCAAATATAGCAAGACCTTTCAATTTGGAAACCACACCGTCACCCTGGAAACTGGCGAAATCGCGCGCCAGGCCGATGGCGCGGTGCTGGTGAACATGTCCGATACCGTGGTGCTGGTCACCGCGGTTGCCCAGAAGCAGGTGGTGGAAGGCCGCGGGTTCTTCCCCCTGACGGTCAACTACCAGGAAAAGGTCTACGCGGCCGGGCGCATTCCCGGTGGTTTCTTCAAGCGGGAAGGGCGCCCTTCAGAGAAGGAAACCCTCACGGCCCGCCTGATCGACCGCCCCATTCGTCCGCTGTTTCCCAAGGGCTTCATGAATGAAGTACAGGTCATCGCCACCGTGGTTTCTTCCAACCCGGAAGTGGATGCCGATGTCCCGGCCATGATCGGTGCCTCTGCCGCCCTGGCGCTTTCCGGCGTGCCTTTTGCCGGTCCCATTGGCGCGGCGCGCGTGGGCTACCGGGATGGCCAGTACCTGCTCAACCCCACGGTGAGCCAGCTGGAAAGCTCCGAACTGGACCTGGTCGTGGCGGGTACGCAAAAAGCGGTGCTGATGGTGGAATCCGAAGCCAACCTGCTTTCCGAGGAAGTGATGCTGGGTGCGGTGACCTTTGGCCATGAAGCCATGCAGACCGTTATCCAGGAGATCAACGCCCTTTGCGAAGAAGTGGGTGTGGAACAGTGGGATTGGCAGGCGCCGGAAAAGGATGAATCCCTGAGTGAGAAGGTGGCCGCACAGGTGGCTTCCGCACTGGAGGAAGCTTACGGGAT
>JALWTZ010000020.1 GCA_026993285.1 Lysobacterales bacterium
GCACTTCTCCGGCCAGGCCCAGATAGGCCACCGCCCCGCGCGACCGGCGGTCGTAATGAATTACCGGCTCGCCATACGAAGGCGCCTCGGCCACGCGTACATTGCGCGGCACGATGGTGCGGTAGACACGATCACCGAAGTGCTCGTGCAACTGGGCGGATACTTCATTGGCCAGGTTGTTGCGCGCATCATACATGGTGCGCAGCAGGCCTTCGATCTGCAGGCCGGGGTTGGCCGCCCGCTGTACACCCTCGATGGTCTGCAACAGCGAGGTCAGCCCTTCCAGGGCGTAGTATTCACATTGCATGGGAATCAACACGCCATGGGCGGCCACCAAGGCATTGATGGTGAGGATGCTCAGGGAAGGCGGGCAGTCGATGAGGATGAAGTCGTACTGGTCGGCCACGCTTTGCAGGCACTGGCGCAGTACCTGCTCCCGCCCCTGTTCGGCTTCCACCAGCGCCACTTCCGCCGCCGTGAGGTCGGTGTTGGCCGGTATCAGGTCCACGCCACAATCCAGCCCCCGCTGAATGACGGCCTCGGTGGTGGCTTCGCCCAGCAAGAGCTCACAGGCGCTCTGTTCCAGCTCGCGGCTGTCCAGGCCCAGGCCCATGGTGGCATTGCCCTGCGGGTCCAGATCCACCACCAGCACACGCCGGCCCAGATCCGCCAGCGCGGCGGCCAGGTTGACGCAGGTGGTGGTCTTGCCGACCCCGCCTTTCTGATTGGCTATGGCCAATATCTTGTTCATCAATGTTCCCCCTGCTCCTCGCAGCGTTTCAGGTGCAGCACATGACGGGGCGCGTCCAGTCCCGGTACCGCCAGCGCATGCCGGCCCTGCAAATAAAAGCCGTGGCTTGCGCAATGAATGTCTTCCCGCTCCACTTCCTGCCGCGCCTTCATGGCCAGCAAATCCCCGCCGGGCCGCAACAACGGGCGGGCCAGCCGGGTGAGCAGGTCCAGATCCGCCAGGGCCCGGGCGGTGATCTGCTCGAAAGGCGGCTCGGCGGGCAATTCCTCCAGCCGGGCGTGCACCGGCTCGATGTTCTCCAGCGCGAGCACGCGGCGCACCTGCCTTAGAAAGCGGATTTTCTTGCCCACCGCGTCCACCAGTGTCCAGTGGCTGCCCGGCAATGCGATGGCCAGCACCACGCCCGGCAAGCCGGCCCCGGTGCCCATGTCCAGCGCCCGCGCCTGCGGCGTGATCCAGGGCAGTATGGCCAGTGAGTCCAGCACGTGTTGCACCCGCATGGCCTGGCGCTCGCGTACCGCCGTCAGGTTGTAGGCCCGGTTCCACTGCTGCAGCAGGTCCAGATAGGCGCTGAGCTTTTCGGCCTGTTCCCGCGTCAGCGCCAGCTGCATTTGTGCTGCGGCCTGCTGCAGCTGTTCCACTTCTTGCGCGTTCACGGCTTCAATTCAACCGGCGGCTGTTCCAAAGGCAAGCTAGTATCCCGACTTGCACCGGGTGATGCAAGCCGGATCCGGCAGACTTTTTCTTCCCGCATGCTTGACGCGCGTTTTTTTCCCGCTACAATGGCGCAGCTTTCCGCACGGAGCGGTAGTTCAGTTGGTTAGAATACCGGCCTGTCACGCCGGGGGTCGCGGGTTCGAGTCCCGTCCGCTCCGCCATTTTTCCCCTTGTCGTCTCTCTCCTTCGAGCGCACTCCCTTTGCTACACTGCGCCCCATGATGCGCGAACCTGAAAACCCGACCGTTCTGATCACCGGTGGCGCCGTACGCCTGGGCGCGGCCATCACGCGCCGGCTGGCAGCCGAGGGCTGGCGGATCCTGCTGCATTACGGGCAATCCCGGGGCCCTGCGCAGGCACTGGCGGAAGCCATCCGCGCGCAAGGCGGCCAATGCCATGCCGTACAGGCCCATCTGGCCGAACCGGGAGAAGCCGAACGCCTGTTCGAGGCCGCGTTGCGACACTGCGAGCGGGTGGACGCGCTGGTCAACAATGCGGCCATGTTTCCCGAACAGGACCGTTTCGGCCAGTTGACCACGGCCGAACAGGCCCCCCTGATGCAGTTGAACCTGTACAGCCCGCTGGCCCTGATTCAGGCGCTGGCCGAACAGTCCGCGCTGCAATCGGGCAGTGTGGTCAACCTGCTGGATGCCCGCCTCAACCGCCCCGGCAACGATCATTTCCATTACCGGCTGGCCAAGGGCGGCCTGTTGCAGGCCACCCGCGACCTGGCACTGGAACTGGCGCCACGCGTCCGGGTCAATGGCGTGGCACCGGGCGCCATCCTGCCGCCTCCGGGAAAGGACAGCGGCTGGCTGGCGGCGCAAAAGGCCGGCCGCATTCCCCTGGAACGCATCGGTGAAGCCCGGGACATTG
>JALWTZ010000021.1 GCA_026993285.1 Lysobacterales bacterium
CGGTCATGTGCAGGATCGCTTCGACAGCCTGAACCCCGACCCGGAAGCGGATGTGTTCTATCTCTGCGGTAATCCGGACATGGTGGATGAGGCCGCGGAAAAACTGCGGGCGCTGGGCTTTCCTTCCGGTCGGATCCGGCGGGAGAAGTACCTCAGCCCCAGGCGCTGAGGCCAATCATCAAGCCTCGTCGTTTGCCTCCAGCTGTGGCATGCCATGCTGGTCATGGGCCAGGCGGGCGCTTTCCTGGCTGGTTTCCGGCGGCTGGCTGGGCCAGGGCGGCAGGGTGCGCAGGGGTTCGCCGGCTTGCAGCAGCAGGGCGTTGCGGTAGCAGGCCAGGGCCACATCGTCGGCGTGCCAGGCTTCGGCCAGCTCGCCCAGCAGGCGCCAGGTTTCCGGCTCCGGCTTGCGCGCCAGGGCCGCTTCCAGATAATCCCGCGCCTTGCCCCAGAGCTGGGCGCTGAGGCATAGCCGGCCCAGCGCCTGCAGCAGTTCCGGGTCTTCCGGGTGGTCCTTCAGCCATTGCTCCGCCTGCTGGATGATGCGGCTCAGATGCGGGCCGCGCAGCCGCCCCCAGGCCTGAACCAGCTGCGGGTCGTAGTGCTGGCTAATGGCCTTTTTCAGCACCTTTTCCGCTTCTTCGTGCAGGCCGAAATCAATGGCTTTCTGCGCCCAGGCCAGCAACAGCGCCGGGTTCTGCCGCTGCTTGCGGTCCAGGCTGTGCCAGACCTGCTGCAGGGCTTCGGGGCTTTCCGCGGCGTAGAGATCGGCGGTGAGCAGGTTTTTCTCGATCTGCTCCAGTTGGCCTTCATCCAGTATGCCGCGCTTGCGCAGGGTACGGGAAATATCCTGTATGGCGCGATAATTGCCCTGTTGCTGATGGGCTTCCAGCAGCAGTTTCAGAATCTGCGGATGGCCGGGGCGCTTGCGGCGCAGCTGGTTGAGCAAATCCACCGCTTCCGGGTAGCGGCCCTGTTGCACCAGGGCTTCGGCCCGGGCCAGGTCGGTGGAAAAGCGGTAGCGGCGGCTGTCATCCACCAGCGCCAGATACTGCTGCGCCTGATCGTCCCGCTGCTGCAGAAAGGCGGAACGGGCCGCCGCCAGGTAGTGAATCTGGTTTTTCTTGCCGGCCCTGGAAAGAAACTTCTCCGCCCGCTGCCAGTCACCTTCCTGAAGGGCCAGATAGCCTTCCCGTTCCAGCCTGCGCTGTTGCTGCAGGGCCAGTTTGCGTGCAATGTGCACCGGTGCAAACCACAAGCGAAGCAGCAACCAGAGGGCCAGGGCAAACAGCGCCACGGCCAGCAGGCCGAACAGCAGACTGGTTTCCAGCTGCCAGCCCTGGAACTGGATCAGTACCGTACCCGGGTCCTGACGGAACAGGGCCGCCAGTGCCGCGCTGCCCAGTGCCAGCAGCACCAGCAGCAGGGTCCAGAACAAGCCCCTCATGGCTGTGCCGCTCCCGCCTCATCCGCCGGGCTGGCGCTTTCCGCCGTACCCGACAGGCGGGCCACCACCTGACGGAAGCTGTCCAGGCTCTGGCCGATGGGTGGCAGCTCCGGCTGCAGCGGGGTCTGCTGCAGCAGGGCCAGTTCCGCCAGGGCCTGCTTCACCTGCGGGTCGGTCGTGTCGAACTGGTTTTCGATCCATGCGCGGGTATCGTCGAGCAGCGCCTGCACCAGCGCGGGCTGCTGCCCGGCCAGTGCGCTTTCCAGCGCGCTCAGCTGCAGTAGCAATGCCTGATGGCTGGCCTGTTGCCAACTCGCCGGCAGGGGCGGCGCCTCGTCCACCCGCCGCAGGCTGACCAGTTGGCCCAGCTGGCTCCGCAGCCGCTTCCACCAGCCTTCACCATCATCGGCGGCCCGGTCAGCGCCGGCTGTGGTTTCGACGGCCTTCAATGGCCAGCGAGCCTGTTGCGCCTTGATCTGGGCCAGCCAGCCCAGCCAATGGGCGAGATCCGGCATGGCCACGGCTTTCAGGGCCTGGATCTCTGCTTCCACCTGCAGGCGCACGCGGGTGTAGGCCGGGTTGTCCAGCGCCGCCAGATGCTGGCTGGCCATTTCCAGCGCGCGCAGGGCCAGGTCACGGTTCTGGAACAACTCCACCCGCAAGATGGCGGTACGCAGCAGGAATTCGATTTCCATCAGTTTCTGCGCCCGGTCGCCGCCGGTCTTCAGCTGCGCCAGCTGCACCAGCGCGTTCTGGAAACGGTCATCCGCCAGCTGCAGGGCGTCGATCCGCTGCTTCAGCCCGGCCTGTTGCTGGCGCAGGGATTCCAGTGTGCCGGCCTGGGCCTGCTGCGCCTGTTCCAGCGCCTGCTGCAACTGTTCCAGTTGTT
>JALWTZ010000022.1 GCA_026993285.1 Lysobacterales bacterium
TATCTCAAGGATGACGCCGAACTGAACGAATACCTGCTGGCTCGGGCCCTGGACAAGGCTGAATTGTTGTTTGATCCGGAATTGCCGCCGGCTCGGGGTGCGCAACTGGAAACCATTATCAAGGAGTACCAGCAAGCGCGCCAGTTGTTGCGCCGTCATGCCCTGCATCATGACCGTTATCTGCTGGAAGCCATGCTGGATGTGCCTTTTCCGGAAGATTTCATGGAAAACCCACAGGCCCGCCAGGCCTGGGTTGAAGCCATCGCACCGGTCATCGATAAAAAAACTGAAGACAAACAAGGAGTTAAACTGGAATGGGTGCAACAGGGAGAACATGAACAGCTGCAATGTACTCGTATTGTTCATGGCTTGTCGCAAACATCATTGTTGCCACTGGAGCTGTTTGAAAGCCGGGATTTCCATCAGATCCGCGAGTGGAATGCCCGTTATGTGGATCTGATCCGGCCGGGAGCCCAGGTACGCCAGGGAGAGAAAAGCACTGAAGTCCGCTCGCTGGAAGAGGCCGAGCAATGGCTGATGCAGCAGGCCAGTCGCGGCCAGACGATTCAGCGTTTCAAGGGTTTGGGCGAGATGAACCCAGACCAGTTATGGGATACCACGGTGAACCCGGAAACCCGCCGACTGTTGCAGGTGAATATTGAAGATGCGGTTCAGGCCGATGAAATCTTCTCCACACTCATGGGTGATGTGGTGGAACCACGCCGGGAATTCATCGAACAGAATGCCCTGCGTGTCAGCAATCTGGATGTCTGATTGATGCCAGCCTGTCCGGGCAGAAACCCCGTTCCGGGTTGGAAGAAGACAGCCGTCAAGGCTTTCATGGTGGTCAACACCCTGATCTTTGTGCCGGGTTTTCTGGTGGTTTCCTTGTTCAGAAACCAGTATGGCCGTATTCGAGCCGCCCGCTGGTGGAGTATTCTCAACCTGGCCTGGATTCGCTGGTTGACCGGCATTCGCCTGCAGGTGGAAGGCCTGGAGCATTTCCCCCATGATCGACCGGTGATCTTGTGCGTCAACCACCAATCCATGCTGGAAACCATGTTCCTGCAGGAAATCCTGCCGCCTTTTGTCTGGGTTTTGAAAAAGGAACTCTTGTCCATTCCCTTGTTTGGCTGGGGGTTGAAAGCCATCGGTCCCATCGCCATTGACCGCAGCCGGGGCAAGGAAGCACGGCAACAAATTCTGCAACAGGGTCGGGAAAAGTTGGAACAGGGCTTGTCCATCCTGCTGTTTCCCGAAGGCACGCGCACCTTGCCGGGAGAACGCCGGGGTTTCCGCAAGGGGATTGCTTCCCTGGCTGCAGCCACCGGGGCTGATATCGTACCCATTGCCCATACCAGTGGCTGTGTCTGGCCAGGAAAATCATTCTTGCGGAACGACGGTGTGGTTTATGTACGCATCGGAGAACCCATTGCCACGGCCGGCCTGGAGGAAGAGGAAATCCTCGATCGCTGCCAGCGTTGGGTCTATACACAACTGGATGAACTGGAGCAGCAGCCCGGCCATCCATAAAGGAAGGCCGGCCGCTGCTCGTGAACCATGAGATCGGCAGCCAGACGGCGTGCTGTTTTATCCAAGGCGGGACAAATCACCCACGGCATGTAACAGACCTTGCAGATCCTGTAACAGTGCCAGGCGGTTTTGTCGCAGCTCAGGATCATCCGCCATAACCATGACCTGGTCGAAAAAGGCGTTGACCGGTGTTTGCAGACGTGCGGTCAGTTGCAGCACTTCCCCATAATCCCGCTGGGCTTGTGCTGCCTGCACGGCAGGCCGCAGTTCTTCCACCGTCGCATGCAATACACGTTCATCTTCAGCTTGCAGGCGTTCGGGGTTGACGGTCAGTTCTTGCTCAACCCCTTGTTTTTTAAGAATATTATTGATGCGTTTATTGGCCTGTGCCAGTGACTGCATGGCCTCGCTGCCCTGTAGCGCCTGCAGTGCCTGCGCCCGCTGGAAACTGTCGAAATAATCACGGGATTGCACCTGTAGCACCGCTTCGATGACGCCGTGGCTCAGGGATTGTTCAGCCAGATAACCGCGCAGGCGTTCCAGCAAAAAGCCTTGCAGTTCTTCCAGCAATACCGTGCGGTTCTCCACAGTGATGGGCAGGGCATCCAGCGCCGTTTCCAGCAATGCCTGGATGTCGGTGGATACCTGGTTTTCGATCAGCAGACGAATCACGCCCAGGGCGGCCCGCCGCAGGGCAAAGGGATCCTTGTTGCCCGTGGGCTTCTGGCCAATGGCAAAGATGCCGCAGAGCGTATCCAACCGGTCTGCCAGGGCCAGTGCGCG
>JALWTZ010000023.1 GCA_026993285.1 Lysobacterales bacterium
GCTGGTAGCTGTAGCGGCCGGCATGGAGAATCTGCATGGCGATGCGCCCGCCTGCGGCGTGTACCGCGGCTGTCCATACCTTGTGCCGGCCCATCTGCCAGCGGTGGCGCAGGGTGGCGGCAAAGGGGGCTACCCAGCCCCGCCAGTGGGGCGCAATACCGCCGGTGATGATCAGGCCCGCGCCGCCTTCCGCCCGCTCGGCGAAATAGCGTGCCAGCTTTTCCGCGTCCCGGCGGCGGTCTTCCAGACCGGTGTGCATGGACCCCATGATCAGGCGGTTTTCCAGCGTGAACGGGCCGGTATCCAGGGGAGAAAACAGGTGCGGGTAGGGCGTTGGGCTATTCATGTCGCTGATGGTAAACCATACGGAAAGGTATGGCCATAGGGCGCTTTTTTGACCTGGGTTCGGCGGGCCGAGGCGGTGAATCGGTTATCATGTACGGGATCAGAACACAGGAGCCGTGGCCATGAACCAGGTATTGAAACGATTGCATTCCGACCACAAGAATGTGGCCCTGCTGCTGCAGGTGATGGCCGAGGAACTGAACATCTTTGCCACTTCCGACCGCAAGCCCGATTTCCGCCTGATGCGGGAAATCGTCGAATACCTGCAGGATTTTACCCAGGATGTACACCATCCACAGGAAGATTTGCTGTTCGAACTGACGCTGGCCCACCAGGAAACCCCCGCGCCGGTACTGACCCGGCTGCTCAAGGAGCATGACGAACTGCGGGACATGAACCACGCGGTTCGGGTGGAAATCGACCAGATCTACAACGATGCCATGGTGCCACGGCGGGAAATCGAACAAACCCTGCGCCGCTTCATCCAGATGACCCGCGAGCACATGAGCGCGGAGGAAGAAGCCGCCTATCCGCTGGCGGAAAAGCTGCTGGATGAATCCGAATGGCAACAGGTAGAAGCCGCCCGCAAGAGCCGGGTTGACCCCTTGTTTGGCCAGGTGGTGGAAGCGGAGTTCTCCCGCATTGGCGACCGCCTGCGCGAACGGGGCCTGCTGGCCGGATGACCCCGGCACCGGCCCGCCTGCAACAGCGCCAAGCTCCGACACAAGGCCAGGACCAGCTCCCCGAACACTGGCACCCGGTAATCCGCCGGGTACTGCTGGCCCGTGGCATCACCCGGGAATCGCAACTGGACAGCCGCCTGGCGCGCATGGCACCGGTATCCGCCCTGGGCGGGCTGGAAAACGCCGCCGCCTTGCTGGCCGAGGCCGTGCAGGCCGGCCAGTCCCTGTGCGTGGTGGGTGATTACGATGCCGACGGCGCCACCGCCACCGCCCTGCTGCTGCGCGGCCTGCGTGCCTGTGGCCACCCGCGGGTGGGCTTTGTAGTACCCGACCGCTTTCAGCTGGGCTATGGCCTGTCGGCTGAACTGGTGGACTGCCTGCCCGAGCCACTGCCGGATGTGCTGATTACCGTGGACAACGGTATCTCCAGCATCGCCGGCGTGGCCCGTGCCCGCCAGCGGGGCATGCGCGTGGTGGTCACCGACCATCACCTGCCGGGGGAGCAACTGCCCGAGGCCGATGCCATCGTCAATCCCAACCTGCCCGGTGAAACCTTTCCCTCCCGTGCCCTGGCCGGGGTGGGCGTGGCCTTTTATCTCATGCTGGCCGTGGCCCGCCGTCTGGAAGAGCAAGGCTGGTTCAACGCAACGCGGCCAAAGCCGGACTTGCGCCCGCTGCTGGATTTGGTAGCCCTGGGCACCGTGGCCGATGTGGTGCCGCTGGATGAAAACAACCGCATTCTGGTCAGCCAGGGCATACAGCGCATCCGCGGCGGCAACGCCAACCCCGGCATCCTGGCTCTGCTGGAGGTGGCCGGGCGCGAGGCCCGCCATTGCAGCACGGCGGATCTGGGCTTTGCCGTCGGCCCCCGCCTCAATGCCGCCGGCCGGCTGGAGAACATGCAGCAGGGTATCGACTGCCTGAGCACCGACGACCCGGAACAGGCCCGCCAGTGGGCGCAGGGGCTGGATGCCATCAACCGCCAGCGACGGGAGATTGAAGGTGAAATGCTGCAACAGGCCGAGCAGATCGTGGCCGAACTGCTGCGGCAACTGGAACAGCCGCCGCCGGTGATCGTGGTGCAACATCCGGAGTGGCATGCCGGCGTGGTGGGGCTGGTGGCCTCGCGCATCAAGGAAAAACTGCACCGGCCCGTACTGGCCCTGGCCCCGGCCAGCCCCGGCAGCCCGGAATGGAAAGGCTCGGCCCGCTCCATTCCCGGCTTTCACCTGCGCGACTTTCTCGCCGAACTCGATGCCCGCCACCCCAGCCTGCTGGACAAGTTCGG
>JALWTZ010000024.1 GCA_026993285.1 Lysobacterales bacterium
CTTCCCCAAGGCTTCGCTGGCCAGGGGCGTGGAGCCGCTGCACAAGGAGGGAGCCGGGGTTGCCAGCGTCTTCCCGGTGGCAGCCGATGGCGGCGTGCGCGTGGAAGTGGGCATGAAGAAGGCCCTGAAATACAAGATCGAGGAGCAGGGCAACGACTTGGTGGTGCGCTTTGCGGCTGCCTCCTCGGGCAAGCAGGCGCCAAGCGGTGCCGTGCTGAAGGATATTGATATTCGCGACCGAGGCTCGGCCACGGAACTGGTGCTGCGTGGCGATCACATGGACGCCAATCACGATGCGTTCCTGACCAACGGCGGCCGCACCCTGATTCTGGACTTCTGGGGCGCGACCTCGATGCTGCCCAAGGAGCATTACGCGGTGGCTACCCAGAAGATTCGCGGCGTCACCGTGGGCCAGGCCCAGGGCCGCGTGCGCTTGGTGGTGGATATCATCAAGGGCGGCAAGGAGAGCCACCAGATCGAGGCCGGCAAGGGGCAACTGGTCGTGCGCGTGGGTGGAGTCAAGCCGAAGCGCAAGGCCGGGGTGGTGCGCGTGGACGACGTGCACTTCCAACCGGATGACCGGATCGCTCACCTGCTGGTTCGTACCGACAAGCCCAATCCTGTGGTCAATGTCTACACCAAGCAGGGCAGCGTGGTGCTGGACATCAAGAAGGCGGCGCTGGCGCCGGGCCAGGAACGCACGCTGGACGTGCGCGATTTCCCGGGGCCGGTCAAGCAGGTGGATGCCTATCCCGTGGGCGATCTGGTGCGCGTCGTGGCTCGTCTGCGCGAGAAGGTGGAGGTTTCCTCCTTCCAGCAGGGCAACGTGCTGACGCTGACGCTGACGCCGAAGGATATTGCCGCCGCCCGTCGCGGCGCCGCCGGTGGCGAGAAGTTCGCCTACAGCGGCCAGAAGGTGACGTTCGACTTCAAGGACATTGATATCCGCAATGCCCTGAAGCTCATCGCCGAGATGAGCAACCTGAACATCATCATGTCCGATGACGTTCAGGGCAAGCTGACAATGCGCCTGGTGGACGTGCCCTGGGATCAGGCCCTGGATCTGATTCTGACAGCGCGCGGCCTGGGCAAGGAGCAGATGGGCAACGTGATGCGCATCGCGCCGACCAAGGTGCTGGCCGAGGAGCGCCAGAGCCGGCTGGAGGCCCTGCGAGGTTCGCAGGAACTGGAGCCGCTGGTGACCGAGTTCATCACGCTCAGCTATGCCCGTGTGGAGGATGTGAAGAAGATGTTGGAAGGCGCGGGCGCCAATTCGACCAAGGGCGGGACTGCGCCATCTTCTTCGGCCGCCGGCGGCCAAACGGGAGGCGCCACGCCGGAAACCAGCATCGGCATCCTGTCCCCGCGCGGCAGTTTCCTGGTGGATAAGCGCACCAATACGCTCATCATCAAGGACACCAAGGAGTCGGTGAACAACATCAAGCGTCTCATTGCCACCATCGACAAGCCGGTGGAGCAGGTGTTGATCTCGGCCCGGATCGTTGAAGCGACGGACAATTTCACGCGCGAAGTGGGCATTCGCTGGGGCGGCGGCTTCAACAAGAAAACCCCCACCATTGCGGGTGGCGGAGCGCAAAATTCCATCAGTCCCGTGACCGGGAATAACATTACGAATACCGGTGGGCGCGGTTTTCTGGTTGACCTTCCGGCGGCCGTAGGCCAAGGCGCTGGCGGTGCCTTGGGCTTGTCGTTCGGTTACTTGGGCGGGGCGGTGAATCTTGATCTGGAACTTTCGGCTGCCGAGGCGGAGAAGGAAGTGAAAATCATTTCCAGTCCGCGGGTGGTGACGACCAATCTGAAGACGGCCACCATTGACTCCGGCCAGGATGTTCCGTTTGAGTCGGTGAGTCAGAACGGCACTCAAGTGCAGTTCAAGAAGGCGACGCTGGGCTTGGAGGTGACGCCGCAGATTACCGCTGATGACCGGGTTATTCTCCATGTGGTGGTCACCAAGGACAGCGTGGAGAAGCCCATCGGCACCAGCAACAACCCGGTGCTGAGCACGAAGAAGGTGGACACCGAGATATTCATGGACAATGGCGAGACGGTGGTGATCGGCGGCGTGTACACCCGCGACCGCCAGAATGTAACGGACGGCATTCCGCTGCTGATGCGGATCCCGCTGGTCGGGTGGCTGTTCAAGAAGAACTTCCGCAAGGACAGCAAGACGGAACTCTTGATCTTCCTGACGCCGAAGATTCTGGAAGGCCGGCCCGGGCGAACAGCGGCCACGGCCGAGGCCAGCTAGGGCTGGCGTCCGGCAGGGTTCTCATCCTCCTCCTGGGTG
>JALWTZ010000025.1 GCA_026993285.1 Lysobacterales bacterium
CCCTGGCGAATGGGGGGCGTATGGGCCTGTACCGCCTGCTGCAACAGTTCGGTCAGGGCATGGGTGGAAAAATTGCGACCGGCTGAATCATAGGCCTCTTCCACCGCCTTCATCAGCTCCTTGAGCCCGGAGCCATGCAGGGCGGAAATGGTCACCCGGCGGGCGTAATCGCAGAAGGTCAGCTTGCGCTCCAGCTCCGTTTTCACCCGCATGCGGGCATCCTGGCTCAAGCCATCCCACTTGTTCACCGCAATCACCAGCGCCCGGCCGGAATCCACAATATGGCCCAGCAGGTGCAGATCCTGATCCGTGACGCCCTCACGGGCATCGATCACCAGCACCACCGCGCGCGCCTGTTCCACCGCCTGCAGGGCCTTGATGACGGAAAACTTCTCCACCTTCTCGTCGATGCGCGCGCGTCGACGCACACCGGCGGTATCGATCAGGGTGTAATCCCGCCCTTCCCAATGGGCTTCGGCTTCCACCGTATCGCGGGTGGTGCCGGGCAGGTCCATGGTCACCATGCGTTCCTCGCCCAGCAGGCGGTTGATCAGGGTGGACTTGCCCACATTGGGCCGGCCCAGCACGGCCAGGCGGATATGGGCATCCGGCAGGGGTGCGGTCTCTTCAACGCGGGGAAAACACGATTCACCCAGCGTGGCAATGGCTTCCTCCATGAGTGCATGAATGCCACGACGATGCGCGGCAGCCATACCGACCAACGGCATGCCCAACGCATAGAAATCGGCCAGAACGGTACGCTCATCCAGCCCATCGACCTTGTTCACCACAGCCAGTACCGGCTTGTCACAGCGGCGCAGGCGTTCGAGAATTTCTTCATCGGCCGGCGTCAGGCCATCACGTGCATCCAGCAGAAACAGCACCAGATCCGCTTCATCCACGGCCAACCAGACCTGTTTCTGCATGGAGAGGTTGACCGCATCCTGCGTATCCGCAAGGCCACCGGTATCCACCACCAGAAACTGCCGGCCTTCCCATTCGGCACGACCATATTTGCGGTCACGGGTCAGTCCGGGATAGTCCGCCACCAGGGCATCCCGGCTGCGGGTCAGTGCATTGAACAGTGTGGATTTGCCCACATTGGGGCGGCCCACCAGTGCAATGACCGGTAGCGGTTGATTGGCTGTCATCGCTCCAACTGGTAGGCTGCAGCCTTGCCGTCTCCATTGAACACATACAGAACGCCACGGTCCTGTACGATATTTTTCTCGATCTTGCTGTCACCCAGACGCACACGGGCAATGAATTCGCCGCTGTCCTCGTCTATCCAGTGCAGATAACCCAGCTTGTCACCCACCACGATGGCACCCTGCTGGAAGGCCGGCGCAGTCAATTCCCGGTGCAACAGCTTGTCCAGGGACCAGCGGGTTTCACCACTGGCACGGTCCAGCAGCAGCAGTTTGCCGTCGGCCGCGCTGACCGCCAGATACTTGCGGCCCGCAGTCAGGCCGGCGATGGATGACAGCGGTTTTTTCCAGATGAACTGGCCGGTCGTCAACTGGATGGCGGCCGCATTGCCCTGAAATCCGGCCACATACAGATCGGTGGCAATCAGGGCCATCTGGCCATCGATATCCACCAAACGTTCCAGTTCGGTCTTGCCACGCGGGATGGACAGGGTTTCCTCCCACAACGGCACGCCATCTTCCGAGCGCAGTGCCACCAGCTTTCCGTCATCAAAACCCAGCACCACCGTACCCGCCAGTGCCAATGGCGAACCGTTGCCACGCAGGGACAGTAACGGTACGGAAGTGTCATAGACCCAAACCCTGTGGCCGCTGTGCAAGTCAAAACCAAACACGCGCCCGTCCTGAGCCCGGGCAATCACCCGATCTCCATCAATGACCGGCAGGGAGAGCACCTCGGAGGACAGCTCGTTTCTCCATTGTTCCTCGCCGGTGGCCGCATCCAGCAACACCAGCTCGCCATCCATACCGCCGATCAGCAGATAACCATCCTGTGCCACCGGACCCGCTGCCGCATCCAGTTCGAGGTCATGTGACCAGCGCTTTCGGCCGTTCTCCCGCTGAAGCGCCGTCAGTCGCCCGCGAGCATCCACGACATAGGCATGATCGTCATCCAGAGCAACCTGCAAATTGCGAATCAGGCGCCCCGTGCCCTTGCCCGCATCGTATTCCCACAAGCGCACCACCTTGGCGGCAGGCGTAAAGTCCACCAGCTCGGCCGGTGGATCGACGTTGTCCTTCCCACCCAGGCTGCCAAAAACCTTCTGGAAGGTGGCACAGCCGGACATGGAAAGGGAAAGCAGCGCGATGGCCGCCAACCGGCCCCAGTACTTCAAGATTTCTGCTCCTCTGCAGCCGGCTCACTGGCGGTGGCTTTTTCAGCCTTGCCCAGATTATCCAGTTTCAGTTCCAGCAGGGGGCGGCTGCCGGCCTGGGTCGGGTCCAGGTTGTCCAGTGCCTGTTGATAGGCCGTGCGGGCCGCATCCAGCTTGCCGCTTTCCGCATAGATATCACCGCGCGTTTCAGCCACCATGGAGGCATAGGCCGGGCTTTCGATGCCAGCCAGTGTTTGCAGGGCGGCATCGTTGTCACCGGTTTGCCATTGCAGGCGCGCAACCCGATAGGCCAGCAGATTGGCCATTGCTTCATCCGGCGACTTCTCCTGAAGGGACTGCAGGGTTTTCAGGGCTTCGGCCGGGTCCTGATCCATTTGCAGGCGGGCATATTCCATGGTGGCCATGCTGGTATAGAGCGAACGGGGAAAATCCTGCTTCAGCGCTGTCAGCGCAGCTTCAGCTTGGGCGCGGTCCTTTTGCTCGAAGGCCTGCTCAAAATGATAGAAGGCTTCACCGGCAGCCTGCTGCTGCTCGGCCTGCCACTGCTGGAAGAACTGCCAGCCATACAACAGGGCCAGGCCACCCGCCACGCCGGTCACCAGGGTTTGCATATTGTCCTTCAGCCATTTGCGAACTTCTTCGCTCTGTTCGTATTCTTCGCGCTTGTGATCACTCATTTCCGTTTCTCTTGCTCTGGGTTAGCGTTTTCAGGGCACCAATGCCTGAAAGAACATGGTTATTTCAAGTCCAGCGTTCCAGCAAGGCTGGCAGTTCAGCCATGGCCATACGCTGCTGTTCACCCTGCCCGCGCAGGGGTTTTACGGTCAACTCTCCCGTAGCCAGCTCATCCTCGCCCAGTACCAGCGCCACTTTCGCGCCGGATCGGTCAGCACGCTTGAACTGGGCCTTGAAGCTGCCGCCGGAGAGATTCATTTCCATGCGCAGCCCCGGCAACTGGTCTCGCAATTGCTCGGCCACGGCCAGCACCTGCTCTTCGGCAACGCCCGGCGCGACCAGATAGGCATCCACACGGGTCTGCATGGGTTCGGCCTGCTTCATGCGCAACAGTTCCACCACCCGTTCCATGCCCATGGCAAAGCCGGTTGCCGGTACGGTCTTGCCACCGAAGCGTTCTACCAGGCCATCGTAACGACCACCGGAACAGATGGCACTCTGCGCACCCAGCTGGTCGGTAGTCCACTCGTAAACCGTGTGGTTGTAGTAGTCCAGACCGCGCACCAGCCGCGGGTTGTGGGTCCAGGAAATGCCAGCGGCGTCGAGCATGCCACAGAGCTGGTTAAAATGGCGCAAGGAAGCCTCATCCATGGCATCCATCATTTGTGGGGCGTTTTCGATCAACCCCTGCATGTCCGGATTCTTGCTGTCCAGAATCCGCAAGGGATTGATGGCAAGCCGACGGCGTGAATCTTCATCCAGCGCGCCTTCATGAGCACGGAAGTATTCCACCAGCCGTTCGCGGTATGCCGCGCGGGATTCGGCGTTGCCCAGGGTATTGATTTCCAGCACCAGGCCTTCCAACAGGCCAAGGCGCTTCCACAGCCGTGCCGCCAGTGCGATCAACTCGGCATCGGCATCGGCACCAGCCGGACCAAACAACTCGACCCCCGTCTGGTGAAACTGTCGCGAACGGCCCTTTTGTGGCCGCTCGTAACGAAACATCGGCCCCATGTACCAGACACGGGCGGCATGCCCCTGCAACAGGCCGTGCTGTACCATGGCCCGTACACAGCCGGCGGTGCCTTCCGGGCGCAGCGTAAGGCTGTCGCCGTTGCGGTCCGCAAAGGTATACATCTCCTTCTCCACCACATCCGTGCCTTCGCCGATGGAAGTGGTGAAAACGCCGGTTTTTTCCAGGACAGGCAAACGGATTTCCTGAAAATGATAAGCCGCGAGCACCTGACGGATTTCCGTTTCCAGATGCTGCCAGAGTGGGGTTTGCTGCGGGAGGATATCGTGCATGCCGCGCACGGCCTGAAGGCGTTGACTCATGGTTCGATTGGATGGCGATCGGCAAAGGTAGCGGATTATAGCCCCTTCACCCGCTTTTGTCTGCCTGCGCTTGTCTGCCTGACTTCAGGGGCTGCTGGTATCCCGCGTGCCCTGCAAGGCCTCTGGAATACTGCCGGACGGAATTTCGCTTTTTGCCTGACCACCCTGCAACGAACCGGTGTTGATGCGAACCACCTTGCCGCGGGCAAAGGCACTCAGGTCCACAACCTGGCCATCCATGCGCAGACGAGCCTGGGTATGATCTCCAATGAGCATGTCGTAGGGCGGCTGCCCCTTCAGCGGCAGTCTCTCGCCGGCATGGAACAACCGGTAAGCCAGACGCTGACCACTGGCATCACGAACCTCCACCCAGGAATCCCCGGAAAACTGCAGCAGATAGTGTTCTGCAGGCTGCTCGGCTTCTGTAGTCAACAAGTCGGGCTGTACTTCCGCACGCGCTTCACGGATGGGAGAAAGACTTCGTGCAGCAGGCTGGGCCGATACGGGTGCCGAAGTCTTCTCAACGGCCTCCTGCTCCATGCCGGCCAGCAGGACGACTTCTTCCACGTTTTTTTCAGGCTGTACAACCGCTGCTTTCTCCCGGGCAGACTGCAGTTGAGGCGGGGATTCCACGGGCTGGGTAACCGGTACGGCACGCTGGTACCACAGGCCACCTGCCACAAACACGGCCCCGAGAACAGGCAGCGTCCAGGAAGGCAATCCGGCCTGTTTGCGTGGCAACAAATCCGTCACGGCCGGAACGGGAGTAGCATGTACTGCCCGCTGGTCGCTGGCCCAGTCCAGGCCCAGTAAACGCGCATAGCGTTTGAGATAGCCACGCTGGTAGACATCCGCTTCTGCCAGGTCTTCCAGTTTTTCCAGTTTCTGCAGCGTCTGTTTCGGCAGTTTCAATTCCGAAGCCACCTGCTGGATACTCAGGCCCTTTGCAATGCGGGCCTGCTCGAACAACTTGCCTGTTGCCTGTTCATCCATGGTGAAGGACTCTTCACTCATGTTTGTCTACCTTGTTCAACAACCGGGTTTCTCGTGCTTCGGGGAATTGCTGGCGCAAACGCCGGGCATAGGCCTGGCTCGCTTTCAAGTCACCGAGGGCATACTCGATACGGTAGCCCAGCCAATAAGCATCCGGGCGCACCTGGCCGGTGGCCTCGTAACGCTGCAAGAAAGCACGCGCCTTGAAGTGATTGCCCTGTTCATGCATCAGCCGGGCCAGCAGAAAGAGGGCATCGGGATAGTTGGAATCCATCCGCAAGGCCTGCCGGAGGTAGGCTTCGGCATCCTGGAGCTTGCCGGCCTGCAGCGCGCAGGAACCTGCATTGGTCAGCGCCACGGCGGGGGTCTTGTAGAAGGGGTTGTCCCAGGCCTTGCGAAAATGCGCTTCTGCCTGATCATATTTTTGCTGCCGGCATAAGAATGTACCGAGATTGTTTTGCGCATCGCCATTGTCCGGCTGCAGTTCCACGGCCTTGCGATAGTGCTGTTCGGCCTGTTCGGGTTTGCGAATTCGCTCGTAAAGGATGGCCAGCACGGTATGGGCATTGGCAGAATCCGGGTCATACTGCAGGGCCTTGTTGAGCCGCTCCAGTGCCACCTCGTAGCGGCCTTCCTGCATGTATCCCGAGCCCAGTTGCACATTCAATGCGGCGAGTTTCTTCTGTCTCGCATCCTCCTCATCCCCGCTGCGGCCCGGGTTGGAAGCACAACCGGTCAATCCAATCACCAGCAGCAGAAACAGGGCAATGCGCATTTCAACCTCCCAGGGGCAATGTATTCAGTTTCCGGCTTCGCCGGGTTCGATCGGTCACCTGCCCTACCAGCTGGCCACAGGCAGCATCGATATCATCCCCTCGCGTCTTGCGTAGCGTAGCCACCTTGTCATGATTGAGCAGTATGCTTTGAAAGCGGCGAATGCTCGCTTCACCGGGCCGCTTGAAATCGGAACCCGGAAAAGGATTGAAGGGGATCAAATTGACCTTGCTGGGCACGTTCGCCAGCAGGCGAATCAGCTCACGCGCATGCTCCGGCTGGTCGTTCACCCCTTCGATCAGGGTGTATTCCATGGTGACCCGGTCACCACGCCGCCCGGCCACATAGCGCTTGCAGGCAGCCATCAGTTCGGCAATGGGGTAACGCTTGTTCAAGGGCACCAGCTGGTCACGCAAGGCATCATTGGGTGCGTGCAGGGAAACCGCCAGGCTGATATCGGTCACTTCGCGCATGCGGTCGATCATCGGCACCATGCCGGCGGTGGAAAGGGTGATGCGCTTGCCGGCCAGGCCAAAACCGAAATCATCCCGCATCAGTGAGACGGCCTGCATCACATTGTCGAAATTCAGCAGTGGCTCACCCATGCCCATGAACACCACATTGGTGATGCGGCGCCGGTCGGGTGTCTGGCCCAGTGAACGGGCCGCCACCCACACCTGACCAATGATTTCCGCCGTGGTCAGGTTACGGTTGAAACCCTGGCGGGCGGTGGAGCAGAAAGTGCAGTTGAGGCCACAACCAATCTGGGAGGAGATGCACAGCGTGCCGCGCTTGCCTTCCGGAATAAAAACGGTTTCGATGGCACTGCCACCGGGCATGGCCATCACCCACTTGCGGGTACCGTCGCTGGAATCCTTTTCCAGCAACACCTCCGGCGGCTGAATTTCCGCCACTTCCACCAGCCGGGCACGAAAGGCCTTGCTGATATCCGTCATGGCGGCAAAATCGCTTTCCAGCCGGTGAAACATCCATTTCATCAGTTGCTGGGCACGAAAAGGCTTTTCACCCTGCTCGGTGACCCACTGCCGGAGGGCTTCACTGCCCATGCCCAGCAGATTGACCTTTTCGTGCCCGGTATCCATCAGCGGCTGTAAACCTCGGAAGCCGGGAAGAAGTAGGCGATTTCCTGCGCGGCCGTTTCCGGTGCATCGGAGCCATGTACGGCGTTGGCGTCAATGCTTTCGGCAAAATCCGCACGGATGGTACCCGGCTCGGCTTCCTTGGGGTTGGTTGCACCCATGAGTTCACGGTTTTTGGCAATGGCATTCTCACCTTCCAGCACCTGGATCATCACCGGGCCGGAGATCATGAATTCCACCAGATCGTTGAAAAAGGGGCGTTCGCGGTGTACGGCGTAAAAGCCTTCGGCTTCGGCGCGGCTCAGGTGCTTCATTCTGGCAGCCACGATTTTCAAACCGGCATCCTCAAAACGCTGGTAGATCTTGCCGATGACATTCTTGGCAACCGCATCGGGCTTGATAATGGAGAGAGTCTGTTCAATGGCCATGGTTATTTTCCTGTTCGATCATTGTCAAAAAATGACCACGCGTTTGGCAAACGGTGGCAATATAGCATAAAAACCAATAAAAAACGCGGAGTTGCACAAGTTTCCTTATACAAAAAGTTAACAAATGCAATTCCACGCGGGGCGGCGCATTGTACCCGAGTGCCACCCCCCGTCCAAGAACTGCCGGTTTGCATGCCGGTACTGGAAAAAAAAATCCCCCTGCTCCATTATCTGCAAGCTCGCAAACAGGCAGACAAAGGCGGAGATGAGCAACAGGGACCAGCACACCCCCATGATGCGGCAGTACCTGCAGATCAAGGCGGAATATCCGGATTTGCTGCTGTTCTATCGCATGGGCGATTTCTACGAGCTTTTCTACGAAGATGCACGCAAGGCCGCGGCTCTGCTCGACATCACCCTGACGCATCGTGGTCATTCGGCCGGGCAACCCATCCCCATGGCCGGTGTGCCTTGTCATGCGGCGGAATCCTATCTGGCCCGTCTGGTCAGGCAGGGGGAATCGGTAGCCATTTGTGAGCAGATCGGAGACCCGGCCCAAAGCAAGGGGCCGGTGCAACGCGAAGTGGTGCGGATCGTCACGCCGGGTACCGTCACTGACGAGGCCCTGCTGGAGCAGCGCCGGGACCAGCGCCTGCTGGCCATTGTGCAGGTGCAGAAACAATGGGGCCTGGCCTGGATGAACCTGGCCGCAGGTGATTTCGCTGTACAGGAGCCCACGGATGAAATGGTGCTGCTGGCTGAAATCGAGCGCCTGAATCCGGCTGAATTGCTCTATCCGGACGGTCTGGCCCTGCCCGCCGCACTGGAAAAAAGAAGCGGCATCAAGCGCTACCCGCCCTGGCATTTCGACCGGGAAAGCGCCCATCGTCTGCTTTGTGAACAGTTGGGCGTACGCGACCTGTCTGGTTTTGACTGCGAAACCCTGGAAGCCGGTATCCCGGCTGCCGGTGCGTTACTGGCCTACGCCCAGGAAACCCAGAAACGCCAGCTTGCCCACATCAACAGCCTGCGTCATGAACGCCTGCAGGACAGCATTGTGCTCGATGCCGCCACTCGCAGGAATCTGGAAATCGAGTACCACAGCGGTGGCCAGCATCAATGGACCCTGGCCGGTGTGCTGGACCGTTGCATGACCGCCATGGGCAGCCGCCTGCTGCGCCGCTGGCTCAATCAACCCCTGCGTGATCAGCAAACCCTGCGCCTGCGTCATGATGCCATTGACAAGATCCAAACCCGGGTCGAACTGGACTCACTGCAGGACATCCTGCGCGGTATCGGCGATGTGGAACGCATTCACAGCCGCATTGCCCTGGGCACGGCACGGCCGCGTGACCTCTCCACGCTGCGCGATGCCCTCAAGCAACTGCCGCTCATCCACCAGAGCCTGCAGGCGAGTGACAGTCCGCTGCTACAGGAATTGCTGGCACTCGCCCGACCTCAGGCCGCCCTGCTGGCTGAACTGGAAAGCGCGCTGGAAGAAACACCGGCGGTGATGATTCGTGACGGAGGCGTGTTCCGGGAAGGCTATGATGAGGAACTGGATCATCTGCGCGGGCTTTCCCGCAACGCCGACGGCTTCCTGCAGGCGCTGGAGGAACGGGAACGGACACGAACCGGCATCGCCAC